>JANMIS010000879.1:0-5104 GCA_031375925.1 Synechococcales cyanobacterium OTE_70_concoct_197_sub | reverse complement strand
TTCAGAGTTTGTACGCGTTCGTCGTTTCCGCCACCAATACCGGCCCCACGCTGACGACCTACAGCATCAATATCATCAATAAAGATGATACAAGGCGCGATTTCTTTTGCTTTCTTAAAGAGGTCACGGACACGAGATGCGCCAACACCGACGAACATTTCAACGAATTCCGAACCAGAGATACTGAAGAAAGGAACGCCTGCTTCTCCAGCGATCGCTTTCGCCAAGAGTGTTTTACCAGTTCCGGGAGGTCCGACAAGCAGAACGCCCTTAGGAATTTTTGCTCCCACAGAACTGAATTTCTCAGGCAGCTTAAGGAACGTCACCACCTCTTGAAGCTCTTCCTTGGCTTCTTCGATTCCAGCGACATCATCAAACATCACGCCAGTCTTGGCATCCATTTGGAAGCGGGCTTTGGACTTACCAAAGTTCATCGCTTGCCCTGGACCACCAGGCATGTTGTTGGAGCGGCGGAACAAGAAAAAGAGGCCAGAAAGCAATAACACTGGGAACACCAAGTTGCCCAAAATGCTCAACACAGCACCATCATTGCGCAATGGGTGAGAATCCAGTTCAATGTTGGCATCCCGCAGGCGAGCGATAAAGTCCGGCGAAGTTCCGGGCAAGTCTACCCGTAGCCGCTGCATCCGGTTATCAAGTTCAGGATCGATCGCTTCAACAATTGCCGTACGACCGCCATCGTATAGATCCACACTCTTGACGCGCTTAGCATCAAGATACTCCAGGAACCGCCCGTAGGTCATGCGGGTGCTAGCAGTGTTGCGGGCATTGTTGTTGGCAGTAGTGCTTGTCATGGGCATAAACGAACTTTGCCAGATAAAAAATCCGACAACGATCGTGGGGAGTGCCCACAGCAGTACGGTTTTCAAGGTCGGTTTCATAGCGCGATTAGCCTCTTAGAATTTGGATGCAACGGTCATGGAACAAACCATTATTCAGGCCCACAAGCCGTTTCGGTGATGTTGAGACCCAAATGGCTTGGGGAAGTTTTCATCATCTGTGGGTGGATCCAGCCTGGAAATTAGACAAGATTCCAAAAATGAGAACATTTGTTAACTTAATTTAACTTAATCGTTGTCTTTAGAGCAAGCAACCTTCTAGGACGGTTTGCCGAATGGTGCCAAAGCATTCTAATAATCTGAATTCATCAGTGTCTTTCATGTAGTAATGGACACCACCAAAATCGTTTAATACACATCGTGCGGGACCAAGTGAGTTCTGAAGTGATGGATCCGCTGAAATCTGCAAATCGTATGGCGTTGCTACATTCAATTTTAGGTGCACATTTAATCTGAAGTATTTTTCAAAAGCATGATTTGGGCAGCGGTTAAGTTTAGGTCTGGAAAGGCCAGAGAGACTAGGGCTTCATCATTCCGAAATCGTTTAACTTCGTATTCTCCATCAATTAGATTGGCGATCGTAACAGTGGGTTGTTTTGGGTTGCCGATGTGCCGATGCCCGCCCAGCCCTACGTAGTCTACAATCCAATATTCAGGAATACCGATCGCTTCATAGGCCATCATTTTGTTTTCGTAATCATCTTGCCAATTGCTTGAAACCACTTCGATCGCGAGTTTGACAGACGCACCTTTTGTAATGATTGATCCGCTTTCCCAATGCGCTTCGTCTACCAGAGCTTCTTCATCCAAAACAATCACATCCGGTTCATAGCCTGAGTCATCTGGCAGCTTGATTAAGCACTCTTTAGGGATGAAGTAATCTAGTTCAAGTCGTTCGATCGTTGCGTCTAGTTTCCCTGCAATTTTACCGCTAATTTTAGAGTGTTTTCCTCTTGGTTTCGGCATCTCGATAATCACTCCACGTCTTAGCTCGTAACGAACGGTTGAATTTTCTGGATACCAGTCTACAAACTCGTCAAAGGTGACAGGTTTTGAAACGCTGACGAGTTTTGAAACGATTTCTATACTGGAAGGCTGCGCCAACGATCGATCGTTCGGTTGCTCGGGTCGAGTGAGTTGTTCGGTTACAAGGGTCATGGCTGGGTTTACCGAATTTTGTAGGAAGGATCGGCATCAGTGCATTTTCATCATAACTTGCCTGTGGAGCCTAGGGTTTTGAAGGTCCGATCGAGATTTTCGTGCAAAATCGAAACTTGGGGCTATCTTGGTAGGCGATTGAGATGATTCGCTAGATATAGCGTTTTTTCTAGTCTGCATCTCTCTTCGAGACACTTGTTTGACACCGCCGCCTTGACCATCCCCAGGTTTGTCCTATGCCATTGCTTTCTTCATTGCTGCGTCTTCCCAAATCCCTAGGCGTATTGTTGATTTCGAGTTCGGTCCTGGCGATCGGAACGCCTGCGAATGCCATGACGATCGAAGGATGGAAGTATGACCCGGATAAGGGACAAGTGGAAATGGAAATTGCAGATGGGGTAAAGCCTCGTCACTTCTTAATGGCTCAGCCTGCTCGCATTGTGGTGGATTTGCAAGATACGCAAATGGGTAATGCGCCACCTCAAATGACCTACACATCAGGTCCCGTTCAACGCATTACGGTAGAGCAACTCCAGCCGCAGCTTACACGAGTGACGCTGTTTATGTTTCCGAGTACGGTCTTTGCGAAGGGGCAAGTGGCGATCGATCGAATCGGCGATGGCAACCGTGGGATGAGTGATGTCTGGACGTTGCGACCTTTGCTGAAAGGGATGGAGTCTAAAACTTCAGCAATTCCTCCAGTCGTGACACCCATAGTAGATCTTGCAACGCCTCCCCCGGTTGAAGATATGCCGCCGGGAATGGCCGCTGCAATTCAGCCGAGTGGTCCTGTTTCGATCGTTAAGCCTGTAGTCAAGGCTTCCCCGCTGCCGATTAAATTGGAAACGGTGAAACCTGAAGCCGTGAAACCCGAAGCTGTGAAACCCGAAGCGATGAAGCCTGCGCCGCCTTCTGTGAGTACGTTATTCCCACCAATGGTTGAGCCGATCACTAATGCGCCTGTTTCGGTTAGCATTCCGATCGCGGTCCCAACATTCACAACGCCGCCGATTCAAACTCCAACCATTCAAATTCCGCAGCCCATTGCTAAAGCGGATACTGCGGATACTATTGTATTGCCGGATGTATTGCCGGACAGTTTGCCGACGCTAGCCCCCGCTGCACTGCCACCTAGCACGGTCTCGGTGCCGCCGCTTTCTACTATTCCCTCTGTGCCCGCACCTACAATGATGCCTGTGTCATCTCCGACTGCACAGCCCATGGTGTTGCCAAAGATGTCTCCTAGTAATCCATTCCCATTGCCCGATCGATTGCCTCAACCTGTTTCACAGCCTGTTCAATCGGTTTCGCCTCAGCTTGCACCTCAGTCCTCTTTCCCATTGCCCGATCGGATTCCCACAGTTCTTCCTATTAATCAATCTGCACCTCAGCAGCCTAGTATTTTTCCCGCAGCAGGCATTGCTCAGCCTGTTGACCGCAATCCGATCGCCTCAAATCCTGCAACAGTGCAGCCCAATGTCATTAGCTTTGGACAGCCTTTGGTGACGAGTATGCCGCCTTCTAATGGGGTGCCACCCTTGCAATCTTCATTTAGCGTGTCGCAGACAGGTGCGATCGTTTTGCAAAGCTCTAGTGATGGTCGTGTGGGGCTTCCGGCTGGAACGGTGTTGATGGTTCGATATACAGGAATTTCACCGATCGCCGTGAAGGGTGAATCTCGCAAAGAAATATTGACGTTGCAGTCTGCAATTCGCGATCGTAATGGTGCGGTGTTAGCGCCAGAAGGAACGACGATTTATGGGGCGTTTGTGGGGAAAGAAAATCGTTTTGTAGCGGAGTCTATTGTTTTACAAGGTCAAACCCTCTCCCTCGTTGCTGAATCGCCAAATCTCGGGGGTTCGCGGAATCCGTCAGAGCGCAGTTTGCTTCAGAACTCTGGTCTTGGACTACTTGCAGGCGTGTTGATTGGGGGATTAAGTGGGGGAAATGCAGTGGGCGGAGCTGCGGCAGGGGCGATCGTTTCCTATGCTACTGCTCCAAAGTCAGCCACCATTCAGCCCGGTCAAACTTTGGAATTGAAGTTAACTCAAGATTGGATAATTCCATTTGGCGCGTCAGTTTCGCGGGCAGTGGGCGGGTAAATCTTTTCGGAATAGGTGAGGGTAATGAACTAAATAAAAGTTGTCTTATGGGTCTATTGTAGCCAAATTTAAGCACTGCGTGATTGTTTCAAGAACTGACAGCGATAAGCTATCCAATTCATAGCCGCCCTCTAAGCCAAAAAGAACCCTGGGGGTAATACTAAGAGAATAATTTGCAAGTGCAGCATAGTCATGGGGTTGGAGATTGATTCTAGAAAGCATATCCACTTGATTTGCATCGTATCCTGCACTGACAATTAGCAGATCTGGTTCAAACTTCTGAAAGAAAGGTAAGACTTCTTCTTCAAATAATCTGTGGTAGTCTTGTATGTCACTACCAGGGGAGATTGGTAGATTTAATACATGATCAAAATCCCTATTTTCATCCTTCGTCCCTGTGTGTGGATATCCAGGAGATTGATGAATTGAACAGAAAGCAATATTCGGAATATTTTCGACAGCTAGCTGTGTTCCGTTCCCGTGATGGACATCCCAATCCAAAATTCCAATTCGCTTGATGCCCTGTGACTGAGCATAAATTGCTGTGATCGCAGCATTACAAAAAATACAAAATCCCATTCCCTCATTTTTAAGAGCATGATGTCCGGGCGGTCTAGACAAAACAAACGCTGGGTTTCCTGATTGCCAAACAGTATCAATGCCATCTAACCAAGCGTTGACGGCAAGGCAGGCAACATCGAAACTGTGAGGAGAAATTTGCGTAGATTCAAAACAGCCCCAACCTCTTTCGGAATAAGCACGAACTTGCTCAATATACGAAATGTCATGAACTTGTTTGATTTCTTTGAAAACCTCTCTTGAAGTTGGTTCAAGCCATCTCAATTGGTCTGCTATTGTTGAAGCCTTTAGTACATTAACAATAGCAGTCAGACGTTCTGGTTGCTCAGGATGCATGTAGCCTGTTTGGTGCTGAAGAAATCTATCTGAATAAATAATGTCAATCATTCAACTTGCCTCTGCTAG
>JANMIS010000824.1:0-6228 GCA_031375925.1 Synechococcales cyanobacterium OTE_70_concoct_197_sub | reverse complement strand
ATATATATATATATCCAACATCAATCGTCTTAAGTGATGTTGGAACTCGATCCCATCGAGAAGCAACTCATTGCGATGCGGATCGAAGGCTTCTCGACGATTGAAGTCGCCCGATCGCTTGATCTGGATCCCGATGTGCTCCGCGTCAAGCTGAGCCGAGTTCGCAAACGGCTTCGCGAAAAAGGTTTCGAGGACGAACTCCTCTAAGCCCATCGCGTTACTTCGCATCTGGCACCTTTCCAAGAAATTGGGAAAGAACAGGAACGGCCCACCGCTTACCACTGCAGGCTTGCACGATACAAAAAACGCTGATCGCAAGCACCGACAGCCCAAACAATGCATTGAGGAGCATGGCGATTGTTCCCACCAAGGGGACCATGGACAAAACAAACAGCAAAAAGTAGGTGACGATCGATACGGCAGCGATCAGAAGTCCCTGTTTTGCATGCCAGGAGATGAATGGGTCATCTTTCTTCATGATATACGGGATTAATGAGAATAATCCCAAGTAGCTTAGTATGCACATTCCGATGTTTGGATTGTTGATTTTTGTGGTGGTGGTTGCCGACATTCTGCGATCCTGTATTTCCGTGATGGGTACTAAAATCGGACCGTGTGAAACATGAATTGCTGGTCCGTCCATGAAGTACCGATACCGCTTGAGACACGAATCGAAACAACAAAATCTCGTTTTTTTGCAATGGAGCCTAAGTGCTACTCTATGGAAGCCGATTGAGTTCTAGTTCAGCCTGCCGCTTGAGGATTTCCAAAAAGACCTGAGCGCTCGCGGATGAACTGTGCTCGCGACGGCTTAGGATAGAAACTTGCCGCTCAACGTGGCCGCCAAGAATGGAAATGGCTTTGCATTTCGACGAGAGTTGTCTGGTGGCTAACTGCGGGAGGATTGCAATTCCGAGTCCTGCCGCTACGAGTGAGCGAATGGTCTCGAGTCCACCACTTTCGCAGGCGATGCGGGGCTCAAACCCCGCGTTCCGACAGGCCGCTATTGCCGTGTCGCGTGCTCTCCCTTTGTACAGAATGAAAGGCTCTTGAGACAACTTGGCCAAATTGACGGTGCGCTGCTTCGCAACGGCATGCGATTTTGCCACGACGATGACGAAGGGCTCTGCGAAAAGCAACTGTTCCTCAAAACGACCGGCCGAAGTGGGGAGTTGGACGATTCCGAACTCTACTCTACCTTTCTCGACCCATTGAGATACTTCTTCGGATGTACCCTCTAATAGCCCCAGTTCGACCTTTGGGTGAAGTTTGCGAAATTGAGCGATCGCGTTGGGCAAGAGGCACTCACTCACCGACGGGATTACCCCTATGCTCAATCGCCCTCCACGCAGGCCGACCACTTCTTGGACGGCTTCCTTCGCTGCCTCGGCCCTGGCCAGCAGCGACTCCGCGTGAGAACGAAGTGTCTCGCCGGCAGCAGTCAGAACCGTCTCACGCCGTCCGCGGCTAAACAGGGCCGTCCCAAGCTCCGCTTCGAGCTTTCGAATCTGCTCACTAAGTGCAGCCTGTGCAAGATTGAGGTGTGCGGCGGCGCGAGTGAAATTCCGCTGACGGGCTGCCTCCAAAAAGTACTCGAGTTGAAAAAGTTCCATCGGAATTTCCGTTCGTAACAATCACTTGGAAACTGATTTACCAGCCGAACAAAATCGAGTCTAATCAGAAAAGTAGGAGATGTGTACGGATAAAGCCCGCATTCGAACGGGTTTGCCGTTTTGAGGGCTTTGCAACTTTGTTAACAACCCACCTGAGCATGAATCGACTTTGCATCCATACCGTTACAACCAAGCCGTGGAGCCTGACGCAGTGCATCGCTGAGTTTTCGAAACGCGGTGTAAGTGGCATCTCAATTTGGCGACAGACGCTTGAGGGACGCGATTTAGGCGAAGTACGGCGGCAAACCCAAGACGCTGGACTTGACGTCATCAGTTTATGCCGAGGGGGTTTTTTTCCGGCTACTAGCAACGCGGGACGCCAGGCGGCTATCGATGACAACAAGAGGGCCATCGAGCAGGCTCATGCAATTGGTGCGCCCCTCGTTGTGTTGGTGTGCGGAGCTGTACCGGGACAGAGTCTTCGTGAGTCTCGTAAGCATATAACCGAGGGGATCGCGGCTGTACTGCCGGATTCAGAGCAAGCTGGCGTAAAACTATCGATCGAACCACTCCATCCGATGTACGCAGATGACCGGAGCGCGGTCAACACGATGCGACAAGCACATGAAATTTGCGATGCTCTCGGCTCATCGAATTCGCTGGGAATCGCAGTGGACGTATACCACGTCTGGTGGGATCCTGAACTCCAAATGCAAATCGAACTTGCTGGTCAAACAGGTCGATTGCACGCGTTTCATATTTGCGATTGGATTACACCGACAACCGACCTGCTCAACGATCGAGGCTTGATGGGCGAAGGCTGCATCAACATTCGGGAGATCAGCGATTGGGTGGACGCAGCAGGTTTTACTGGCCATCATGAAGTGGAGATCCTTTCGAACAAATGGTGGGCAATAGATCAAAACGTGTTCCTCGAAAAGATCGTTTCAAGCTACACGGGAGTAATGGGTGGGTAAGGCAAGGGAAAGAAAGTGCCGAATCAAATCTAAAATCTCAAGGCAATCGGTTCAGACCTTTTGAAAATCAACAAGGCATCGAAAAATGAAGACTCGACGTATTGGAATCATCATGAATGGCGTCACCGGACGCATGGGTACGAACCAACATCTTATTCGTTCCATCAAGGCCATTCGCGATGCGGGTGGACTAAGAGTAAGCGACGATCTAATCTTGATGCCTGACCCTATCTTGACTGGGCGGAATCACGACAAACTCAAGGATCTGGCCGAGCGTACCGGTGTCACACGCTTTACCACTGATCTCGACGCCGCGCTTGCCAATCCGGACGATGAAGTATTTTTCGATGCATCCGGGACCTTGCATCGAGCTGGATTCATCGAGAAAGCGGTGAAAGCAAAAAAGGCCATCTACTGTGAAAAGCCGACCGCCGTCGAATCATCCGAAGCGTTACGACTGGCTTTACTCTGTGAAGATGCTGGTCTCAAAAATGGAGTTGTCCAGGACAAACTTTGGCTTTCCGGAATTCGCAAGTTCCGCACGCTTCGCGACCAGGGGTTTTTCGGAAAAATTCTTAGCGTGCGGGGCGAGTTTGGCTACTGGGTGTTTACGGGCGAGAATGGCGATCAGCCTCCACAACGTCCATCCTGGAATTATCGAAAGGAAGATGGTGGTGGCATTATCGTAGATATGCTCTGCCACTGGCGATACGTTATCGATGGCTTGTTTGGCAAGGTCATTAGCGTAAGCTGCCTTGGCGCAACACATCTGCCGATTCGAATCGACGAGCAAGGCAACCGATATGCTTGCACGAGTGACGACGCGTGCTACGCTACCTTCGAGTGCGAGGGAGGTGTTGTCTGCCAATTCAATAGCTCATGGACGGTGCGAGTCCGACGCGATGACTTGCTGACTCTTCAAGTCGACGGGACGCACGGTAGCGCCATTGTCGGATTGAGAAAGTGTTGGGTGCAGAGTCTCGGAACAACTCCGCGACCGACTTGGAATCCGGATATTGACCAGCCCATTCCTTTTTTTCAAGGATGGCAGGAAGTGCCTGACAGCACGACCTATGACAACGCGTTCAAGATCCAATGGGAAGAGTTCCTCAAGCATGTGGCGATCGATACTCCTTTTCCATGGACGTTGAGAGAGGGCGCCAAGGGCGTGCAGCTTGCTGAGTTGGGATTGAAAAGCTGGGAGCAACGCAAATGGTTGGCGGTGGACCCGCTACCGTCCCGCTGAATACCATCCCTAATCTTCAGCCGGCAGTGTATGCTTGCCGGAGAGGACGTAGCCAAAGTTCCATTCTGATTCCACTTGCTTTCGAGTTATCTAACGAATGAAAAAACTGATCGATCAACCGGAAGAGCTAAAGCCAACAACTCCATGGCTCGATACGAAATGGGCATGGACGGGTGAGGAGGCGCTTGTTGACCATACGACCCAAGCCAGGCTCTGCACTGCTGCTTTGCTACCGTTTCGCGATCAGAAGCCGGACTGGGGCGGATTCATTGCGAGCATTCAATGGATGCAAGATGCCGCTGATCACTACGGCGTTGAGTTGGTGGTCGTTCTCAATGCCGACACGGGCTACATTTTTGATTTAGACGACACGCTGTATGCCGAGGTAATTCAGCGATTTCGTGCTGAGTTTCCAAAGAAAAAGTTCATCGCAGGCGTAACGGCCCGTGGCGCTCAAAGTGACACATGTTTCCGGGCTGAACGCTATCGACCATTAATCGACATCGTGCAGGGGCACGACAATTGCGAAGTTATGCTTATGACTTCCAAATGGCTCAGCGCACTCGAGCCAGAACCGTGCTGCGACGCATACTACGAGATTGCAGAGTGGCTCATTCGCCCGTGCATTGTGCACGCTTTGGAACCTGCTTTCGTACCGTGGGCGAAGCCGTTTGGGCCGTGGTTGCTCTGGCAACTTGCAAAACATCCGAAGATAGTAGGTGGAAAGATTAGCACACTTGACGAACCCCATTTTCTTTACTGGGCTGCGATGTGCCGCGATCTTAAACTCGATTTTGCGCCGCACAGTGGCGATGATTTTGGCATCGCTACCGCGATCAAACTTGGATGTCCGTTGCTTATCGGTGCCGCAGTGAGTGGTGCACCGCTCATTTGCGCAGCAAAGGACATGTGGCTTTACGACGACGCACCCCACAAGAAGTTCAAGACTGGAACGGGACGGTTCGACACCCGAGTCTACAAACTCTTCGAGGCCTTTCAATCGTTGGAGGATCAAGTCTTTCGAATTGACAGAAACATGAGTGCGTCGGCGTACAAGCACAGCACGGCGCATGTCCTGAACCAACTAGGAATCATCGCATCACCCGAAACCCATCCTGCATGCAAGGACCTGCGAGGCGATGACGAGTCCATGCGCATGGCCGAGGCCCTTCGCCGTCCTAAACGCGTCGCGGAAAAGTTGGGGATTCGCTTCTCGTAGGACTGCTCCGGGCGATTGTTGGGTGAGACGTTTCGGCACACAACAATGAGCAACTGAGACATTCCTAGTGTGCATCGAAGGCTGGATAAAATGGGTACGCAAGTTGACAAACAGAAGTCGCAATTTCTTGATTGAGTGCCGCATAAAGCACTGAAGACGAATTCGGTGATTATCCGATAGTTGTCAATAATGCTAATACAATAATTGAAAACGGCCTTAATGGAACGAGTCGGATATGAAAGCAAAAAGTACTTGGATTTGGGTTGCTTCGACCGTGGCGATTTTCACTGGCGCAACCCTACTGACTAATGCGATGGCGAACAACAACCAACAGGAGATCAATCTTCCTGGGTTGATGTTGGCTAAACTAGCCAGTACACAACGCGTAGTCACTGGGCTTGTCTCTAAAAACTTCGGCGAGATCCGACGTGGAGCCAAGGACATGATGAGTATTTGCGACGCCTCCCAGTGGGAATCACATCCAGACCCAATTTACGGTCATTACCGTTCGGAGCTTCGTCGACAAGCAACCAACTTGTCGAATCTTGCTGATCAGCAGAACCTCGATGGCGCGGCGTTCAGCTACATTCAAACGATTTCCACTTGTATCAGCTGCCATTCCCATTGCCGCGATGTGCTTCGCATTGCGTCAGTACCTAATCGGGTGATTCAAATCCCGGTTGTCGAGGGTGAATTCGAAAGATCGGGCATGCCTACTTATCGTAGGTAGGAAAGTTCTTGGGCGCTCGGGCCTTGGATTCTAAGATGCCGTTAGCGAAGCGAGAATTAAGCACCGATAGATGTGCCATCGCAGATATGCGGGAATTTGTCGTGGGATGCGTCCTCGGTCGAGAAGTGGAAGTTGCCTTGTCTGTACGCCACGGCTAATGCGGTCGGAACAAGAGCTTCCGCCAGAATGAGTTCAGCACGACGTTCGGTGATGCGAGCGGTCATCTCTTGTTCGAGTGCAAGAGCCATGGCCAAACGCGACTCTGCTTCTGCGGTGGCAGTCTTCATGTCCGCTTCGGCTTGTGCAATCATAAGGCTCGCGCCAATATTGGTGCCGACGCTCACGTTCACGATATCTATAGAGACAATCGCAAACGAGGTATTGGCATCGAGTCCGCGTTCGAGGACCTTTTTCGAGATGATACTTGGCGTTTCAAGCACCAG
>JANMIS010000735.1:0-1853 GCA_031375925.1 Synechococcales cyanobacterium OTE_70_concoct_197_sub | reverse complement strand
CATCCATACGCTTTCGCTATCTGGACGGCAAACATTCCAACGCCACCGCTCGCGCCATTGATGAGTACGGATTGTCCAGGTTTAATTTTGCCATGATCGCGCAGCGATTGAAGTGCGGTGGTCCCAGCCAATGGTATCGCGGCTGCCTCTTGCATCGGCATAGAGTCCGGGATTTTTGCTGCGGATGCAACCGAGCATACGGCATAGTCCGCCAACGCACCTCCTCGTGTGTGGTCCAGAAAAGCCATGACACGGTCGCCTTTTGAGAACGAACTATCGGTGTCTGTGTCGACCACGATCCCTGCTACGTCGAAACCTGGAATACGTGGGAATCCAAACGGGATAAAACCCTTCATGTCGCCACGACGAAGTCGATAGTCAATAGGATTCACACTCGATGCTATAACCTCAATGAACAACTGGCTTGATTGCAACTGAGGAATGGGGTGGTCGGCAAGATGGAGCACGTTCGAATCGCCATAATCATCGTACTCAACTGCACGCATCGTTTGTCCAAGTGGAACATTATGTAGGCTCTTGTTTTCTAAGTCGTTTGTGTTCATCGTGGGCAATTCTCTTTTGTGTTGAGAGAGATGGGGATTGTAGTGTCCTTGATGCAGTTGTTGGCTAAGCAGCGCGTGCTAACGCTTGTCACAGCGATTGTGAAGGGGACGGGATTTGCTTCGCACCGTGCAAATTGCCATGTAATGTACCAGTGTCATCCGACGGCTTACAACGATCGCATTTTTAAATAGAGAGAGAGCCACTTCTAGTGAGTTAAAGGTCTTGGTGCAGTTCGCGTTCTATGTAGCTCTCCTCCTTCATTTTCCCAACGCTCTATTCCTTCACGTTTCGACTGATGGGGCGTTGTCCGGTGGATTGTTGAGTTCCAAAGCGCAATGGCCGGTTGCGTGAATTGGCCATGCTGGTAACTGAGGATACTGAGCGACGCTGTGTCTAGTAAAAGACGTTCCGCCATCTCAACCGGTAGCCTGATCCAACGCACTCCGAGTACTCGCCCAAAGTGCCCATGCGTGAACAAAGCGATGTTCCCGCTCAGCATTTGAAGTTTAGCGATGAGGCGATCCGCACGGTCGGATATCTGCTGAGTCGATTCCCCACTTGGGCAGCCGTCACGAAAGACACTCCAACCCGGGCGAGTCGTTTCGATTTCTTTGTGGGTGCGACCTTCGTACTCTCCATTATCCCATTCGATCAAATCAAATTCGACGATGGAGTTCTCCGAAAGTCCCGCCGACCGACATGTTTGTTGCGCTCGTTCGAGTGGGCTAACTAGGATATACCGAAATGAAACTCCCTCAATCTGCTTTGCTAAGCGTTTCGCTTCTAATTCCCCATTGGCGGTAAGGTGAATATCAGCTCGCCCTGTGTGCTTTCCTGACAACGACCACTCGGTTTCCCCATGGCGAATTAGGTAGATCTTTGGTAACAGTGGCTGCATGGGGGATTTTCACCGTAAAGTGGTTGGGTAACCGAATTCCTCTGGCGAAGCGGCGAACGTTGCCTTTGAAGATTTTTAAATCACGGTTTGTTTCTAAACGACACCGTACGGCTTGAGCCCTGGCGCAAACAGAGTGAGACACCCTTGGGCTTGTGGCCATACGTTAAAAAATGCAGTTCAAGCGAGCGCGTAGATTTACTTCTTTACGCCATCCACATTTACCTTGACGCCATTCTTGTCGACTTTGACGTCCACTTGACCATCTTGGTGGCCGTCGCGATTCCATCGGTCTTCAATCTTGTACCGACGATGAAGTTCACCTGCGAACTCGGTGTTCGAGAAAGTAGGCCAGTTGGCTTCGTCAAACCCTTGCGCACCATTCATTTGCTCT
>JANMIS010000816.1:0-1831 GCA_031375925.1 Synechococcales cyanobacterium OTE_70_concoct_197_sub | reverse complement strand
AAGATTCGTCCGCCGTGGTAAGGACCCCGATCGTTAATCCGAACCAGAACTGTCCGTCCAGTATCTAGATTTGTCACCCGAACTTGGGTTCCCATCGGTAATGACGGATGAGCAGCAGTCAGCGCATTTTGGTTAAACACTTCACCGCTAGCCGTGTAATTTCCATCAAATCCAGGGCCATACCAAGATGCCCAGCCTTGAGCCGACGACAGGACACTACTCGACGAAAACGACGTAGTCGCAATCAACGTTTTGGGCTTGCCATCCACTTGATTTACAGGAGACGCATCGCCCAAGAGACGCCGCAAGCGGTTTGTCACCTGCAAGGCATCCCGCTCCAGATTCTTACTGGTGTCAGGGGAGTAGGTCTGGGCATCGATCGTCACAACGTCACTCCGATCGGCCTTGATGACATACTGCTCAACCTTGTCACCCGAGGAATTCTTTTCAGACTTCCAAGCTACAGAAATCTGCTTAGCATCTACACCACTTTGGTAGAGCTGGTTGAGCTTGGCTGCGATCACACTGGCCCGAGCCGTCGGATCTTGAACAGCCGATGAAGCTTCAGAAGTTTTAGAAGACCCATCTGCGGAATCCATCGATTCGCTAGAGATAGCCTTAGACTTCCGACTCACGGTGCTTTCAGACTGCGAGGTCCCCAATTTGGTCCCATTGCTAGCCGCCTGAGGCATCGTGAAAGTAAGGACTGGGATGTTGCGGACATAAATGGTGGCCGCCTGCATACCCGCAATCTCGTGAGTGTGGACTTTAGCCACGATGTCACTCTTAGTCTGCCCTTGACCAAGAACGGGTTGTTCACCGATTTTTCCTAGCACGTCGGCATCGGAGTCGGTGGATTTTGCTGGGGTTGCCTGCGCGATTTTGGCGACTTTGGCTTCCAGACTTACACTTTTGGGCTGTGCAAGACCAGCTTGGGGTTGTGCAGTGATGGCTGTAATTGAAAACAAAGTCGCAATTAAGCCTAAACTGCCAGAAATTGAGTTGTTCATACTGTCCTTAGTGTGAAGAAGCACTTGGGACGGGGCTACGCGATCGGACTCATTCAACCCTGGACAGATTCGTAAGAAACGTACAGCAAGAGCAGTCCATCGGAGAACCATGGTCGAGAATTAAAACCATCGATTCACAAGCCGTACCCGGTCCGCGTTCATTCTCTGAGTTCGGAACTGCATCAGACTAACATGAAGTTTTGCAATCACGTATCTAGTAAAGGTACGCACCCCGCAAAACTTTACGATTCCTTTACAATTCATTTTGCTTAGAAATCGAGTCAGTAGAATAGCTTCTATACTTTTCTCATAAAAGAAAAGATTTGAGCTTCATGAAAAATTTACAGATTTTTTCTGGAAATTTAGCCTGAAAAGTTGTGGTCAAGCCATTGCTACAATTAAACTGCTCTCAGATTTAAACCTACGCCACCTTAAAACAAATTTGTTTGCTTAGAGGGTATCTCGGACTACGAATTTATACTGAGTTTATGGAATACCCGTACTTATGTCAGGGTTTAAGCGTGCTTAGAGATTAAATTTGGGGAGAAAATTTTGAAAACGCTAGTTCTTCAGAGATTGTTCAGAGTGGTTAGAGAGTGCGGGGTACGATCGCACAGTACAATAACGAACGCACAAAACTCGACGTTTCCCATCATGGGCTATCAGTATGGATTACAAGTCAGCCGGAGTTGATGTTAGAGCAGGGCGTGACTTTGTTAAGCGCATTACTCAAACCGTTGAAAAAACCTATCGTCCTGAAGTCTTGGGAAAATTAGGTGGATTCGGGGGAATGTTTAGCTTGCCGACGGGCTACCTAGAAC
>JANMIS010000766.1:0-18373 GCA_031375925.1 Synechococcales cyanobacterium OTE_70_concoct_197_sub | reverse complement strand
CCATCGCCCAAAACCTCAACGGCTGGGTCGCAGGCTGTGACATCTGCCAAGACGTCTGCCCTTGGAATCAACGCTTCGCAAGCCCCACACACCTCCCGGACTTCCAACCCTACGAAAGCAACATTGCCCCCACACTGACAGAACTCGCTGACATTTCCCAGGATGAATACGATCGTCGGTTTCCCGCATCCGCCCTGCGCCGCATCAAGCCCGACATGCTCCGCCGCAACGCAATCGCGAACCTCAACGCCCAAAGTTCTCGTCAAACCCAAAACTTTCCGACCAGTTCGGACATTCTCACCTCGCCGGGTGACAGCGAGTAGGGCATGATATGAGTAGCGTGATCAATTAAAGATTTCAGTCAAAGAAGAGAGGACGATCGTGGCTTCTGCGGGATTTAAGGACTATTACAGCGTCTTAGGCGTCACCAAAACAGCCGACGCCGACGCCATTAAAAAAGCATTTCGGCAACTCGCCCGCCAACATCACCCCGACGTGAATCCGGGGAATAAAGTCGCTGAAGATAAATTTAAAGAAATCAACGAAGCCTACGAAGTTCTTTCTGATACTGACAAACGAGCAAAATACGATCAATACGGTCAATATTGGAACAAAGTAGGTCAACAGGCCCCCGGTGGCTACAGTCGCCCGCCAGGACCCGGGAGCGGCGACTTTGAAGACTATGAATTTGGCAAGTTCAACAACTTTGATGAATTTATCAATGATTTGCTCGGTCGCATGAACAGCGGCCAAGGCGGTTCGGGGCGCGGCGGCGATCCCTTTGGCGGCGGCTTTCGGAATCCCCAAGGTGGCTACGGCAGTCCCGGCAGCACCGCCAACCTAGATATCGAAGCTAAGATCACCCTCACATTCAGCGAAGCTTTTAACGGTGTCCAGAAACCGATCTCTATTAACAATGAAAGCATCACTGTTCGTATTCCTGCCGGGGCCAAGACTGGAAGTAAAATTCGGGTGCGAGGTAAGGGCAACTACAGCCCCCAATACACCAGCCAGCGCGGCGATCTCTACCTCATCGTCGAACTCGCAAAACATGCTTTCTTCCAGTTTGATGGCGACAATCTGACCTGCGAAGTCCCGATCGCTCCCGACGAAGCGGTCCTTGGCACCCAGGTCGAAGTCCCCACGCCCGATGGCAGCGTGAACGTCAATGTTCCTGCTGGAGTCAAGTCAGGCCAGTCTTTACGACTTAAAGGCAAAGGCTGGAAAAACACCAAAGGCGATCGTACCGACCAATTCGTTAAGCTCACAATCGTCCCACCTAAAGATCTAAGCGCGCTCGAAAAAGAAGCTTACGAAACCCTGAAAGCAAATCGGAGTTACGATCCCCGATCAAACCTGCGATCGGTCAGACTTTAGTTCAAGGCTCGTCACCCTATTCGGATTGGAGGGCGCAGGTGGCTCCTGAATCACTCGCACTGGGCATCGGTGCAACTAGCTCGATCGCGCCATCGAGATGGGTTCTCATGGCAGAGGCTTCGACCAGGGCGGTGGAGGGTTGGGCGATCGGAGTGATTTTAACAGTAGTGGCCGATGGAACGTTGTGGACATTGCGAATATCGTTCCAGCTACGATCGGATCTACGGGTTTGGAGCGGGCTGCGGGGAATGCCACCTCTTCCGATGGAGACAAAAGAGCCTGTCTTAGCGGCACCGCAGCGATCGGCGAGTTGAGTCGATTGGATCACATCGCTGGGTAGTAGTTTTAAAGCACTCACAGGATTGATGTTGAGTGTGTTGAGTAGAACGGAGCCGTTAATACCAAATTGAGAACTAGCGGTAATGTCATTTTCAGGGGTGAGTTGTGGTCGATAGGCGAGTCCAAAAATTCCCTGGGTTGTAATAGTTACATTCCCTCCATTTCCTCGTACAGCATTGGCAATGATATCGCTATTGCCGAGTCCAATGACAAAGCCAGTATTGATTTTAATGTTGCCACCATTCCCGAATCCACCTGCTTCGGCATTGAGAAGACTACGATCGCGCAACTGCACCACATCCCTAACATTCAGCACCAAATTACCCCCGTCGCTGGACACCGTGGAGGCGTTGATTTGAGCGTTTTTGTTGAGGAGCAGCGATCTCGCTGCAATATTCACTGTGCCGCCTAGCCCTGAACCAGTGCTGCTACTCGTGAGTTGTGAGCCAGTTTGCAGGGTGACGTCCTCGGTGGCTTGAAGGGTCACGTTGCCTGCGTTGCCTGTGTTGGCGGCGGCGGTCGAAAAGCGGGCGTTGTTGGCTAAGCTCAAGCTACCCGTGACCAGTTTAAGCGTGCCACTGTTGCCGGAGCCGATGGATTGACTGCTGATCGTGCTTTGATTCAGGGCGATCACGCCAGCATTCACTTCAACGGCGCCCGCCTGACCTTTCCCCGTCGTATTACTGTCGATCACACTGTTTCTGACCAGTTGCAATTGATTCGCGGCTAGTTGAATGCGACCGCCTTGCCCATTCCGGGTGGTTGAGGTAATCTTGCCATTGTCTAGTGCGAGGCGATCGCCCACCGTCATTGCTATATTACCTGCCTTACCGCTGCCGGTGGAAGCTACGGTAATTAGCCCCCCTTGATTGAGATTAACTTGGTCAGCCGTTATTATCAGCGACCCTGCATCAAAGGCATTCCTGGAGGTTGCCGCCAAGGAACTAGACCTTTTACCATCTGGAGATGTGCCTTGCACAAGCAACGTGCCAACTTGAGCATTGATTGTACCGGCATTGCCTTGTCCCGCCGTACTGGTGGTAACTTGTCCGCCATTGGTAACTTGGAGTTGTCTCGTCTGAAGGGTTAAATCCCCCCCCGCTCCAATGGCTTGAGGCTCAACAGCAGATGAAATGTTGCTAGTTGCATTGCCAGAAGCATCAACACCGCTGACCTGGATGAAATCTGAAGCTTGGATCGAAATTGGACCAGCATTTCCAATTCCATAGGTGGAACTACTAATTTCTGCACCGTTCTTGATCTGAATTCGATCGCTAACAATATCCAATGCGCCTGCATTCCCCCGCCCTCGCGTCTGTACAGCAGAAAAAATACCAGAAGGCGATGCTCCATCCCCAAATGATCCCGTCGCTAAAATATCGTTAGCACGAATAGAGATGTTACCCGCATTGCCGATTCCTAGCGTTGCGGAGACAATTTGCGCTCCGTCCAGCCTCAAACGCCCGGTCTCAATTGTGATACTGCCCGCATTATTGCTGCCCCCTTCCGCGACTGCCGCCGCAATAAGACTGCGATCGTTCCGCGCCATATCACTAACGAGGTCTAAGGTGTCTGACCGGGCTATGATGTTGCCTCCCTTGCCAGTGCCAGCCGTTGAGGCTGATAGCTTGGCACCGTTCAGCAATGTGAGCGCTTGAGCATCCACCGTAATATTTCCGGCATCTCCGGTTGAACCCCAAAAAGCAGTAGCCAATAAGCCAGAAACACTATTCGACTGGGCCTTGGCATTATCTGCAACTAGGTTTGCTGCCCGCACCACAATATTGCCCGAGTTTCCAGCGCCAAAGGTTCCGGCAAGTATGTTAGCACCTCCGCTCAAGCTTAATCGTTGAGCGTCAACAGTTAAAGTTCCCCCTTTTCCGGTTGCTCCGGCGAAGGTAATACTTTGAATGCCCGTTGCCGATAGGTCGGTGGGGAGAGCGGTTGCTTCGAGGGTGGTGGCACGGATCGTCAGATTTCCGGCATTGCCAGCCCCGGATGTATTTGCCGATATTTGTCCGCCACCGGATAGGGCTAAATACTGTGTTGTCAGGTTGATATCGCCTCCTTTTCCTGGAGAAGAATCGTCTATGAACGTTGCAATTCTACCAGCCGTTCCGCCGGGTTTGATCGCAAAGAGATCAACGCGATCGGCCTTAAGGTTGATGTTGCCATTTTGCGGATTACGGGAGCCACCATAAGCGAGAATCAGTCCGCCGTCCATAATGCTTACATTTGGGGTCTGAACCGTAATATTGCTTACATCGCCCATAGCACCAGAATTTGAGGTAATCAAGCCGCCATCATTGCCTGCAATGGATAGAGATGTGCTGGCTTGTACTGTGATATCTCCTCCGGAAACAGCTCCAGATGTGACGTTATAGACTTGAGATGCGTCTTGAATCCGAATATTTTTACCCTGAAGTTGAATGCTGCCACCACCGTTGCCGCTAGTCTCAACAAATGTGCTTTGAGTCAAGCTAATATTTTGGAAGGTTGATACCTGGTTATAGTCAAAGTTCCAGCCTGATGCGGCAGGGGTTAGTCCGACGACACTATTGCTTCCCACGCTGCCCAAGGCAATATGACCATCTGGTGCGTAAAGATAGGCATAGCCCGCAATGCCTTGCAGAAGAATATCTCCTCCCACTAAAGCGATCGTTCGATTAGGATTCACCCCAAAATCCTGGGATTGATTCGTAATGGTCGCTGGCGCTGCCCCCATTTGCAATCCAACGGGAACCTTCACTGTCAACAAGGGATTGTTTGTCAAATTCGCCGCACTAAACTCAATCCCATCTTCAAACTTAATGCTGTTCGCCGTTGTCCCCACAAACGAGGCCCCCAGTTCTAGCTTCGCATTCGGCCCAAACACAATGCCATTGGGATTCATTAAAAATAAACTAGCATTCCCTTGGGTTTGAATCATGCCGTCGATGTCCGATCGACTTCCGCCCGTGACACGAGAGAAAATAGTTTTCACAGCGGGGTCATTTTGAAAGATGGCGGAACTGCCTGTGGGCAGCGAAAACTGACTAAAACTATGGAAAAGATTGGGTCCATTACTCGGACGAGTTCCTCCAGTGACAGTGAAAACAGGTCCGGTCGAGACATTTGTTCCCACTGTGCTATCTTTGACCACCTGTGCCAGTGCAGGCTGTACGAGACCGATCGATAGTAACCACCCCAAACCCACGACAGAGCACGATCGCGTCATAATTCTTTCCTAGCAGAATGAACATATTCTGTACAAAGAGTTCCCGAAGGCGATCGGATTGGCACGACCGGACAAATTTGACTTTTTAGAGTTTTGACATTTTAGAAAAAATGCCTGACATGGGTTGCATGTCAGGCATTGGCTGATAATTATGAGTGAGTATGAAGTCGCGTTAACTTTTAGCCACCATTCCCATGCGATCGAGGAGTTCAGCATCATGATTTCGGCTAGGATTTGGAGCCGTCAGCAGTACAGGACCTGTAAAAATAGAATTAGCCCCGGCCACAAAGCACATCGCCTGTAACTCATCGCTCATCTCGGACCTGCCCGCTGTCAAGCGCACGATCGCCGTCGGAAACAAAATCCGCGTCGTCGCAATCATCCGCACCATGTCTAGCGGATCGATGGGTAATGAATTCTCTAGGGGTGTTCCAGCGATCGGGATTAACGAGTTAATCGGAATCGACTCAGGCACTGGGTCCAGTTTCAACAACGCTTCTAAAAACTCTAACCGATCGGTCTGGCTTTCCCCCATGCCCACAATTCCGCCACAGCACACCGAAATCCCCGCATTGCTCACGGCCTTAATCGTATCGAGACGATCTTGGTAGGTTCGGCTCGTGATTACCTTTTCGTAATAGCTCGGCGAAGTATCGAGGTTGTGATTGTAGGCCGTGAGTCCTGCTTGCTTGAGTTGTTCCGCTTGGTGAGGCTTGAGCATTCCGAGCGTGCAGCACACCTCTAAGTCTAGCGCCGCTACCTCCCGGACCATTTCTAAGACCCGATCGAACTGCGGCCCATCCTTTACCTCGCGCCAAGCCGCCCCCATACAAAAGCGAGTAGATCCTGAATCTTTCGCCGCTTGGGCTTCTTGGAGCACGGCTGCTTTTTGCATCAGCGGCTCTGGGGAGAGTCCGGAGTTGTTGTGAACACTCTGGGAGCAGTAGCCGCAGTCTTCGGGGCAAGCGCCACTTTTAATGTTTCCGAGGGTGCAAAGCTGGATGGCGCGAGGGTCGTGATGTTCACGGTGGATTCGCTGAGCTTCGAACATCAGGTCTGGTAAAGGCTGGGTGTAGATTTCCCGAATCCGATGAAGGGTGGTGGCGCTGGCGGTAGCTACAGTCATAGTTCTAGGGCGGAGCAAGTGGTCTTCACAGGAAAGCGTAGCAGGTCAAGGTTCCGAACGGTCTCCCCAAACATTGCATTTCAAGAGGAAGTTTAAGCATCATTTGACGGAACATCGTATAACTTAATGAGGCTGGCCTTCGGGTGTGGGCGCAGGTGCGGTTTGGGACGACATTATGATTACTTTAACTGAGCTACTGTGGGCGTTTATTGGGCTGCTGCTAACGATCGGCGGGAATTTTCTCCATGCCTCGATCGTGGGCTTGCCTTGGACCCCTCAGGCCGCACCCGCTCACTTTCTAGGCGTAAATTACCAGATTGGGGCAGTGCTGTTTGTGGGATGCATGGGAGGGCGTAATGCGGGGGTGATTTCCCAGGTGGCCTATTTGATGTTGGGATTGGCAAATTTTCCATTTTTTGCCCAAGGCGGAGGGCTGGGCTATGTGCAGCAGCCGATGTTTGGGTATTTGTTGGGATTCATACCGGGGGCTTGGCTCTGTGGGTATTTGGCCTTCCGATCGGCTCCCAAGTTAGAATGGTTGACGCTTTGTGCCATGAGCGGGCTGGCTCTAATTCATGCGATCGGTGCGAGTTATCTGTGGGTAGCCTATGCGCTAAAGTGGGCAGATGCAAGCAAGATGACGTTGGATGTGGCATTAATGAGCTATTCCGGAGGGCTATTACCGGGACAATTAGCGGTGGTTTGTGCAGTTTCTGTGTTGGCGTTTGTGATGCGAAAGATGATGTTTTACTAGCGCTTGTACTTTGGCGCTTGTGGTTTGGTTTTTGTTGTTATGGATTTTGGGTTGGTATGAAAAATCGTGGGTTTTGGATTGCAGCCAGTGTCGGGTTGATTCTCGATCGGGTCACGAAGCTATGGATCTTGAGAACGTTTGTCTTAAAGCAGTCAGTCCCGGTCATATCAGGGATCTTACATTGGACCTATGTGGTTAATCCAGGGGCGGCCTTTAGTATTTTTAGTGGCGCTGTTTGGCTGCGCTGGTTATCGTTGTTCGTCAGTGTAGGATTAGCTTGTGCGGCGATCTGGGGTCCAAAATTTACAAAATGGGAGCAACTGGGCTATGGATTGCTTTTAAGCGGTGCGTTTGGGAATGGCATCGATCGATTCATGTTTGGTCATGTGATTGATTTTATTGATCTTCGATTTCTAGATTTTGCAATTTTTAATCTTGCAGATGTCTTTATTAATATTGGAATTGTTTGTTTGTTAATTGCGACCTTTAGCCGATCGGAGTAGTAGCCCGTAAGATTTCATTTCGAAAATACAAATACTTATTCTTTTGAGAGGTTCTTCTGGGGAATTGGATGAATTTGAGCACCAGTGGACATCGATCCAAGACCAACAGGTTGCCATCATCTATGCGAAATCTATGCGAAATCTATGCGAAAGGAATTGCAGCCCAGAAAGCAAGCCAAAAGATGCAACGATCGCCCAAAAACCTCCTCCTACCTTTGACGTCGCCACCACCACCGGACTCAGCCTCGAAAAAGTCCAAGCCCTCAGAGCCGAATCTATCTAGTTAATCTTCGTCACCAAACCCTGACGCAGTAAGCCAGTCAGAAAAACTTTTGGTTTGTCGTTTCGAGAGATACCATTTTCCCTAATAATAAGGATGCTCGATCGGGACCTTAAGAAATATTGTCCAAAATCTGGCATACTGAGTTTCATGACCAAGCGTGAGTATTTATACTCATCAGCGTTTACTTGGAGACTCAAGAAAGCCCGCCTGCCTTCGGGTCGTGAGAGTCGTTACCATCGTTAACCCAAACCAAACATCCATCATGGTCGTTGCAACCCAGTCCGTCGAACAGCTTTGTATTAACTCGATTCGCTTTCTAGCGATCGATGCCGTGGAGAAAGCCAAATCTGGTCACCCCGGTCTGCCGATGGGTGCTGCGCCCATGGCGTTTACCCTTTGGGATAAGTTCATGAAGTTCAACCCCAAGAACCCCACTTGGATGAACCGCGATCGTTTCGTACTCTCCGCAGGCCACGGCTCAATGCTGCAATACGCATTGCTCCACCTTTTCGGCTACGACAGCGTGAGCATCGAAGACATCAAACAATTCCGTCAGTGGGGTTCCAATACGCCCGGACATCCCGAGAACTTCATGACCGCAGGCATTGAAGTCACGACAGGTCCCTTGGGTCAAGGGATTTGTAACGGTGTGGGCTTGGCAATGGCGGAAGCGCACATGGCGGCGACCTTCAACAAACCTGACTGCACGATTTTTGACCAGTACACCTACGTCATCCTCGGCGACGGTTGTAACATGGAAGGCGTCTCCGGGGAAGCTTGCTCCTTGGCGGGTCACTTGGGCCTCGGCAAGCTGATCGCCCTCTATGACGACAACCACATTTCGATCGATGGCGACACCCAAGTATCCTTCACCGAAGACGTCGGCAAGCGCTTTGAAGCCTACGGCTGGCAGGTCTTAGTCGTGCCCGATGGTGACACAAATACTGAAGCGATTGCAAAGGCGATCGAACAGGCTAAAGCTGAAACCAGCAAGCCCACCATGATCAAGGTCCGCACCACGATCGGCTACGGTTCCCCCAACAAAGGCGGCACCGCAGGCGTTCACGGCGCAGCACTCGGCGGCGACGAAATCAAACTGACTCGCGAAGCATTAGGTTGGGCTTACGAACCCTTTGTCGTTCCTGAAGAAGCAAAGGCTCACTACGCTAACGCCATCACTCGCGGTGCAGCAGCAGAAGCCGAGTGGAACAAGACTTGGGAAACCTACAAAACCAAGTACCCCGAAGACGCAGCCCGGATTATTCGTCAAACCAGCTACCAACTACCCGAAGGTTGGGAAAAGTGCCTCCCCACTTACACCCCAGGCGACAAAGCATTGGCAACCCGTCAGACTTCTGAGAAGACCTTAAACGCACTGGCGAATGCAATTCCTGAACTGATCGGCGGTTCTGCTGACTTGACCCACTCCAACTTGACCCAGCTCAAAGGCTTTGCTGATTTCCAGAAAGGCTCTTACCACGGTCGTAACCTGCGCTTTGGCGTTCGGGAACATGGGATGGCTGCCATCTGTAACGGCATCTACCTGCACAAAACTGGATTGATTCCCTTCGGCGCAACTTTCTTGGTCTTCGTTGACTACATGCGTGGTGCCGTCCGCTTATCTGCCCTAGCAGAAACCCAAAACATCTACGTCCTCACCCACGATTCGATCGCCCTCGGGGAAGACGGACCCACGCACCAACCCGTGGAGACGATCGCATCCCTGCGCGTCATGCCGAACCTCTTAGTTTTCCGTCCGGCTGATGGTAACGAGACCTCTGGATCCTATAAAGTGGCGATCGAACGTCGGACCACTTCATCCATCATGGCCATGACTCGCCAAGCCCTGCCTCAACTCGCAGGTTCCAGCATCGAAGCCGTATCGCGCGGTGGATATATCCTGTCTAACGACGGAGATTTGTCTGACATCATCTTGATCGGTACCGGAAGCGAAGTCAGCCTTTGCGTCGAAGTCGCGACCAAGCTGCGCGCTGACGGCCATAAAGTCTGCGTCGTCTCCATGCCCTGCGTCGAACTCTTTGAAGAGCAAGACCAAGGCTACAAAAACGCAGTCCTGCCCAAAGCCGTCACGAAGCGCTTGGTGGTGGAAGCAGGTGCGACCTTCGGTTGGCACAAGTATGCAGGCACCGATGGCGATGTCGTGGGGATTGATACCTTCGGCGCATCGGCTCCCGGCGGCATCCTGATGGAGAAATTCGGCTTCACCGTCGAAAACGTATACAACCGTGCCAAGGCATTGTTAGTCTAGATTGACCGTGCCGTAACAGCACAGGAAATCCTCAGACTGCCATGAAGAGATCCCCATAATGTGGGGATCTCTTTTAGTATGTATATACTGTAACTATGACTGCGTTTCTCAAAACATTAGCCGTAACGATCGTTTAAAGGTTATGAGATTATGATTCTAAGCCAGGAGGAATTTGAAGCAATTATCGGAGACCTGACAAAGCGGATTGATGGCGATATCAAATGGTCAGAAGATGAAGAGCATTCACCAGCGATCGATTTCAGGGTAGAGATCTTATCAGAGGTTGGATATCCTTTATTTCTTAAGGGTCGTTACAATGCCCTCAGTGAGAAGTTGAGTTATCACATCATTCATAAGGGAGTTGGTAGAATTTATGGACTAGACCTGGGACAAGATCACAAAAATCCTGACGGTCGCTTTGTTGGAGAAAAGCATAAGCATCGATGGAAAGAGTTGGAAAGAGATAAGGTCGCTTATGTGCCAGCAGACATCACAGCTTCAGCAAATCAACCTGTAACGGTCTGGCAGCAGTTCTGTCTTGAAGCTCAGATTATCCACAACGGATCACTCCAAACACCTCCAGCTTTCCAATACGATCTCTTCATATAACCATGACTCCCTGCATAGAAATCTCGAATGATTTAAGTGACCTATTTACCTGTTCTAACGTGAATGGGTTCACCCGAATTCGGACTCCTTTTCTATATCCGGATGGGGATGTGATTGATGTTTATCTAAGTGATAAAAGTGGTCAACGCACGCTGACGGATTTAGGAGACACACTAGGTTGGTTGACTGGGCAGACGATCGCTCGAAAGAAAACCGACAAACAAGAGTCCCTCCTGCAAGATATTTGCCTGACCCATGGCATTGAAAGATTCAGAGGAATGTTCCTTCTACGAGTTGATCCAACCCAATCTTTGGCATCTCAGGTCATTTGCTTATCACAGGCATTAGTCCGGATTTCTGACTTGTGGTTTACTTTCAGAACCAGAGCGTATGAGTCTATTGTTGAAGAGGTTTCAGAGTTTCTATCTGAGATGAAAATACCGTTTTCCCAAAATGTTAAGTACAAAGGTCGCTCAGGAAGAACCCGATATATCGACTTTCAGACTCGTCATCCACTTCGGACTACTTTTATGGAAGTCTTAAGCAGTGGTAGCAAAGCGGCTGCAAATAGTAAAGTGGATTCGATCGTTGCAACTTGGCATGATCTCAACCATGTCAGAATTGGCCAGCGCGACATCGAATTTATTTCTCTTTTTGACGACACTTTGGATATTTGGTCTTCTCATAACATAGAACAATTAACGGATTTATCAGAGGTTGCTTACTGGTCACGACCTGAGGATCTCAGAAATCTCCTCTCTCTAGCAGTCTAAATCTTTACAGAACAAAAACTTCCTACAGATGAATCCAAATTTAGATGGGCTTCGTATCCTCTAGCAACGGCTTACCAGACTCGTGAAGTAAGCCCTCGTCTGTAACAACCAGTTGAAGGGAAATCTATGATTGAATATTTAAAAAGACATCAGAAGGGCTTACTCAGCACCTTCCTAGCGATCGTCACCTGTTGTTTTGCGGTTGTCTCGGCACAACCCTCTCTTTCGATGCGGCCCAGCGATGCAGACATGCAGGTAGTGGTTAACGAAGTGCGATCGAGAAATTATCCCGAGCAAGCAAAATCAGTGTTGATGGCGCAGCAGAGCAATGGGGTCAGTCAGAGCGGAGAGCTAAAAACATTCGCAGCGATCTTATCAGGCGAGGATGTCTATCCTAATGCCGTAGATGCCATGTCCACAGGCGTCGTTGGGGCGGCCCTCAGCGGTAATCGTTTGATCGTGCGGGGCGGCTTTCGCACTTTGAGCAGTCCGCTTCGTGACTATGCTGCTGATCCGGCCAATCCCCCGAACCTGAACGTCACCTCAGCGGTGCATATTCATCGCGGTAGCGTTACCCAAAATGGACCTTTTCAGTACGCATTGCAGGTGCAGCTTGCTTCCGACGGTCTAAGCGGCAACGTAGAAGGCGAATACATGCTAACGCCTGAGCAACTTCAAGCGCTGAATAGTGGAATGCTTTATGTGGACTTGCACACTAAACGGTTCCGTGCGGGAGAGCTACGCGGAGTTCTCAAAGCTCAGAGTATGAATTCGTAATGCATCTCATCAGTGGTAGATATTTTAGCGTAGCGCGCGAATGTAGCGTCGAAGAACTCGCAAGATAGAAGCTGCGAATTTAACTAGAATCAAATTAAAATACTACGATCGAAAAGGTGATTTCTCGTTCTTTCTGAAGACGGAGATTACCTTTTCTTTTTAGGCTTAAAGCAGCATTATATCTAACGATCGGGATACTCCTAAGCGCTGAATATAATTTAAATCTTTAAATTAATTTAGCCTTCTTTTAAGATGCCTTCAAAATGTGAATTCGTGAGTCACGAGATAGATTCTCAATCCTCAAGTTCAAGTGATAGCTTGAATTTAAGAATATAAAGTTTGCTCATCAGGCTTTTCATTCACAGCCCCCAATATTCTGTTTATGCTCCTATTTCTGCATAGATTTAGGTTTGATTTTGAGCGTTTATTTTACTAAATAAACCTCGTGTCGGAGTACCATTAAGAGATGATCTATCATGGCAAACCCCTCAGATTTAATAGCTAATGCATTGAATGTTGCAGTAAATCCAATCATCAACATTACAAGCTTTACCAATGCCAACGACTTTCAAATAAACGGCAATGCAAGTTTAGCCTCTAGTACTCTGCGCTTGACGCCTGATGCTGCCGCCCAGCGTGGCTCAGCTTACTTTAAGCAAGCCTTTACCCTCGATCAAAACACTGGATTTAGCACTCAATTTCAATTCCGAACAGGGGGCACGCAAGGCACGAATGGTGCAGATGGATTGGCTTTTGTCATTCAGGGGAGTGGCTTAACGGCACTCGGTGGCGCGGGGGGTGCTTTGGGCTATTCCGGAATTAACAATAGCGTAGCCGTCAAGTTTGACACTTACAGAAGTGCTGAATATGGTGATGTGAGCGGTAATAACATTGGTATTTTACAGCGCGGTAACATGCGTTCTACTAAAGAGGTTAATGTTGGCCTAGATCTCAACAGCGGCGCTGCGGTTAATGCCTGGGTTGACTATAGCGCAGCGGCTCGTCGTTTAGATGTCTACCTCTCTAGTGGCACAACAAAACCCGGTAGCGCTACCCTGTCTGAAAGCATTGACCTAACATCGATCGTTGGCAATACCGCCTATATGGGATTCAGCGGTGCAACGGGGGGACTTAGAAACAGACAAACGATCGAAAAATGGACCGCCTCGACCCGCCAAGAAGACGTCACTCCACCCGTCGGCGCAGGCAATGGCGACGGCTTGAAAGGAACCTACTTCGACAACATTGACTTCACCAATAGCAAATTCGAACGGGTTGATAAGGATGTCAACTTCAACTGGGGAAACGGTTCGCCAGATGCCCGCATTGCAAACGATACGTTCTCTGTCCGTTGGGTGGGTCAAGTCCAGCCGTTGTATTCTGAGGAATATACCTTCTTCACCACCACAGACGATGGGGCTAAGTTGGTGATTGATGGCAAAACTCTTGTCGATTCGTTAGTGAATCAAGCCGCCACAGAGCGTAGCGGGAAGATTACCCTAGAAGCCGGCAAAAAATACAATATTCAATTGGATTATTTTGAGAATGGGGGATTAGCTTCATCTCAATTGTCTTGGTCTAGCGCAAAACAATTTAAACAGATTGTCCCGACCGCTCAGCTTTATACCTTCAGCGGTGTGGCAGGATTACCGACGATTTTGCTGGGAACACCAGCGGTCACAGTCAGTGAAAATGGGGTCAGTGTAACCATGCGCATCGATCGCACCGCCGCAAACCTCGCCGATCTGAATGTCACTTCCACCGTGCAATATACCACCAACAATGGGAGCGCGATTGCAGGTCAAGACTACACCGCCACGATCGGCACTGCGACCTTTGCTCCGGGCGAAACGAGCAGAAATGTCGTCATTCCAATTTTGAATGATGCCATTGCGGAAGGCACCGAAACCTTTGGCTTTAACCTCGGTGCCACGACCAATGCCGTCGATGGTGCAGCGCGGACTTCGACCATTACCATCTTGGATGACGATTCAGCCGCTTCGACCCTTGAATTCAGCCGTGCTGACTTCCCCGTTAACGAAAGTGCTGGAGCCATTAACGTCGTCGTTAATCGCAGTGGCTCAACCACGGGGTCCGCTAGCGTTCGATTTGCCACCAGCGCTGGAACTGCAACAGCAGGCTCTGACTACACTGAAGCCAGCGGGACATTAAATTTCGCGGCTGGAGAAACCACCAAAAACATCACCGTTCAAATTACTAACGACACGCTAACTGAACCCAACGAACTCTTTAATATCACACTGACACAGGCCGTAGGTGCAACGCTCGCAGCTCGTGATAATGCCACTGTGACGATCACCGATAATGATTCAACTGGGAACTTCATCCGAGAAGACTATATCAATGGTGCGGCGGGGACCACAGGTGAAACTAAGCTGTTTGCTCCCGTGGCGTTTGAATGGGCGAGTTCTGATACGGTTTTCATCGCAGAGAAATTTGGCGTTGTCAAGGTTGCCAAAAATGGTGTGCTGCAAAATAATGTTTTTCTTGACTTTACCGATCGGATCAACAATGAAGGCGATCGGGGTCTCCTAGACATCGCGCTCCACCCAGATTTTGCTAACGGCAACCCCTTCGTCTACCTCTACTATGTCTTCGACCCAACTGAAGCTCCAGCTAGAGATCAAGGCTTAAACCGCCCTGCCCGCCTCACTCGCGTTCGTGCGCAGCAAGACGCTGCTGGAAACTGGACTGCCGTACCCAACAGTGAAGAAATCATCGTCGGGAAAAATAGTACCTGGGCCAATATCAGCCGTCCCGACCTCGACAGCACCCAATCTTCCACCTTTGACCCAGCAGCACCGGGCTACAACGGACTCATTCCCGCATCTGGCGTCATCGTTGCTGCGGATGGAACGCGGACAAACTTGAAGGACTACGTTGCCGTTGATAGTCTCTCCCATGCAGGCGGCAGCATTCTGTTTGACAGCAATAAAAATCTGTACTTGACCACTGGAGATGGCACCTCCTACAGCGGTACAGATCCCAGAACTGAGCGGGTTCTAGATGTGAAAAATCTCTCCGGTAAAGTTCTCCGTATGACAGACACAGGAGAGGGTCTTGCGGATAACCCATACTGGACCGGAGATTCAACAGACAACGCGAGTAAAGTCTATGCGAGTGGATTCCGAAATCCGTTCCGGGCAGTCTTTGGTCCGGGTGGTCAGTTAGCGGTGGCGGACGTTGGTTGGAATAAATACGAAGAAGTGAATATCGTCACGAAGGGCTACAACGGCGGATGGCCTGGGTATGAAGGGAAGCAAGGCACACCAGAACGCGCACCTGGTTATCAAGATCTACCTGCAATTCAGGCATTCTACAACAGTGGCCAAACCACCAATGCCCCTGCCTATGCCTACCTACACAACGGTGCTAATGCTCTCCTCGCTGGCGCTTACTACACCGGAAACACTTTTCCATCCGTTTGGAAGGATACGTTGTTTGTGACGGATGCGGCACAAGGATGGGTAGATGCTTTATCTTTCAACGCCGATGGATCGCTCGCGTCTTCTCGTCGCTTTGATGAGGATCCTAGTCTGAAGTACATTACGAATATGGCTGTTGGGCCAGATGGAAATATATACTTTGTTGACTTGGATAATGCCAAGATTGGTCGTTGGCGCAGTGTAGCTTCGTCTATTCCAGGCAATACTAATCGGAATCTGGCATCAAGCAACAATCAGCGGATGATTAAGAATCCAATTGGAGCAGGGAGTACGTTTTTGACGTTCTAAACTCGGTCTTCACCCCAGGCCCCAAATTTGGGAGAGGGAGCAAGCGTTAATTAAAAAAACAATCTAAAAACCCCCAAGCTTAAACGCTTGGGGGTTTCTTTTGCTAAATCTTTGCTAAATGTTGAAGCTTAGAAGTTCATTTCAACGGCTTGAACCCGCTCAACTTGCTTCTTCTTCAGGACGAGCATGATTTGAGCTAGAGTGGTGATCGCAAAAAAGGCCATCAGACCCAGAATTCGATTCGGGTTTTGCAACACAATTTCGATATCCGCTTGACCAAAACCGCCCACGTTTGGATTGTTGGTCAAAGGCTCACCTGATGCAACTTCATCACCCACGGCAACGAGAAGCTCAGGGCCTGCGGGAATGGTTTCATCAAGCGTTTTACCGTTCTCACCGTTGATAGTGACAACAGAGCCGCCATCTTCAGAGGGGACGATCGCGCTAACAGTCCCTGCAAGCGTTGCGTTGTAAACTGCGTTATTGCTCTTGTCTCCAGTCGGATAAACCTGACCGCGACCGCGATTACCGCCGACATGAACTTGGTACTTACCAAAGTTGATAGCAGAGTTGGTACCAGGGTCAGGAGAAAGAATTGGGAATTTCAACTCTTCGTACTCATCTCCAGGTAGCGGACCGACGACCAAGATATTGGGTTTCGCCTCGCTGTAGGGCTGAATGTACATGGCGCTAGCGGCCTCACGTTGCTCGTCGGTCATGCGATCGTCTGGCGCGAGAGTAAATCCTTCCGGCAACACCAAAACAGCACCGACGTTGAGGGCGGCTTTGCTTCCGTCACCTGCAATCTGCTGAACAGAATGGTCGTAAGGCAGCTTAACGACCGCTTCAAAAACAGTGTCAGGCAGGACGGACTGAGGAATCTCGATTTCCGTGGTCTTTTTAGCGAGATGGCAGTTAGCGCAGACAATTCGACCTGTCGCTTCGCGGGGATTTTCATAAGCTCCCTGGGCGAAGATTGGGTAGGCTTGGGCGGGGAGAGCCGAGGATATGCTAGCGGTTAAAAATGTTGCAATAACGGCAACGGCTAGAACGACTCTCCGGAGGATGGCACTGAGCCATGTCGGAGAAATATTGACCGTTTTCATGAGTTCCCAATGGTTCAGCTTGATGACTACAAACGAATTTTGACCTGTCGCATTGGCTGCGATCGGTCCAGAGTTAAGCCCACCAGGGATCTTCACCCGTGCGGAAATCTTCTTCAGTCCATTTCGTGAAGCTGATCCGATCGTTTTCAACGTCTGCATGGGCAAGCGCCAAAGAACGAGGAGCCGGACCGCGCACTACTTTACCCGTCGCGTCGTATTGAGACCCGTGGCAAGGGCACATAAACTTGTTTTCGCTTGCGTTCCAAGGAACTACACAGCCCAAGTGTGTACAGACCGCATTAACTCCGTAGTTTGCGATCGTGCCATCATTTTGAACCACTAGGTAGGTTGGGTCTCCCTTGAGACCTTGAGCCAAGGCTCGGTCTCCAGCCAGGTGAGTGGTCAAGTAGGTGCTAACAATGATGTCATTGCCTAGCGCATCTTTCGCTGTTACGCCGCCACCGCCACCACCCGCTGAGGGCGGGATGAAGTAGTTGATCACTGGGTACAGAACACCCAATGCCACTCCAGTCACGGTACCGAACGTAAGCAGATTCATAAATTGGCGACGACCCATGCTGGGAACGTCTACGGAGTTAGAAACTTGAGTCATGACTACTTCAATGAATCGGGAGTGACTTTGAGACTAAAAGACTATTAAAAAACAAATCAAGTTTTATAAACAGACTGTTTTAACATCTCTTCATAAAGTGTAGATATGTTAATTTAACGCTCTAGCGAATCTTAGGGTCTTTAGAAAAGTCCCTAGGGGCTGGAGTTTGTAGCCTTTCCATAGGACTATTATGACAGACTTTTACGGTGAATTCAGGGTTGGGTGCATGGGTTGAGTTTCTGGATAAGTCTTGTGGGATTGTTCTGTGGGGAGGCGTTGATATGACGGGTGAGGAGTTACGATCGTTGATTGTGGATAAGTGGACATTTTCCTACGATGTCCAGATTCGCAAAGTGAAGGGGAAGCTATATTTTCAGGTGATGTGGCGATATTTGGAGCAGGCATCATTTCCGCTGTCTGAGGCGGAGTTTTTGGTGCATTTGGGTGAAGTTGCGGGGTACTTGGTGGCTTGGAATGTGGTGGAACAGGTGCGGGGGACGATTTTGAAAACCCGTGAGAAGCCTCGTTTGGGGAAGGCGGTAAATATTCAGCTTGATCTGGGCGATCGGGCTTCGGAGTGGATCCTCGATGAGTTTTAGCCTTGTTACAATTATAAAAACGTTACCCCCGCGCTAAATTCGATGCCTAAAACTTCTCGGAAAACAACGCAAGAGGACGATCGATCGTCAGACCAAGAGACGCCTGCGGTTTATTTTCGATCGATCGAGGTCGAGAATGTTTTATGTTTCAAAGACAAACAAATTTTAAATCTTTCAACGCCTGAGGGAGTCCCAGCCCAATGGACTGTAATCCTAGGCGATAACGGCGTTGGCAAAACGACTTTGCTTCGTTGTTTAGCAGGGATGGAATTA
>JANMIS010000737.1:0-5801 GCA_031375925.1 Synechococcales cyanobacterium OTE_70_concoct_197_sub | reverse complement strand
TCTATTTCCACCAACTGCTCCACCACAGGATGAGCCGCCATTTGGCCTGTCATTTGGCCTGTTATTGGATCTGCCATTGAATTGACCTCAGATTTTTGCAAAACGTTACAATTTCTATTCTATCGCCAAAATCTCATCGCCTAGGTACGGAATTCGCGATCGATCAACCGAACGCGCCAACTCGAAAAACTTTGCCACAATAGAACCAGCATTCTAAATTCATAATTCTAAACACCATGGATAACAATAATTGGCTCAATCAACTCCTGATGCTGGGTCTTGGCACCACGTCGATCGCCGCCGAGAAGCTTAAGGAAGTCAGTGACCAACTGGTCACCGATGGCAAACTCAATCCTGAGCAGGCAGCGGTTTACATTAACGATTTACTGAAGCAAGTTCAAGTCAATCAAGGCGATCTAGAAGCTCAGTTTCAGCGTCAAGTTCGGAACGTCATGCAGGATATCGGGGTTGCCCGTCAATCGGAAGTCGACGAACTCAGAGGCCGCATTGACAGACTTGAGCGCCAAATCCGCGAATTAGAAAACAAAAACTGGCGTTAATATTAGATTTGACAAGTCTGTATAAAAACTAGGAGAACCCGTTTCGTGAGAGAAATCCTCATCAGCTTGGGCGTGGTCATGGCCTGCGTCATCGTCCTGCTGGCTGCGCAGTTTGCCAGTCCCAAAAGTGAAGCGATCGCCGCCGAACTGATCACAAAGCCAACAATGGCTGATATTGTGGCCAATGTCGTTGTTGCGGAAACCTCAAAGTTCATGCAACCCATCGCTGGAGCTAAAACCGTGGAAGAAAAACTGATTACGACCGACTCTGGACTCCAGTACGTCGAACTCGTCGAAGGCACAGGCGCACAGCCCCAAGCCGGACAGACCGTTGTGGTCCACTACACCGGAACTTTGACCGATGGCAGCAAGTTTGATAGTTCGCGCGATCGGAACCAGCCCTTCTCCTTCAAGATTGGCGCAGGTCAAGTAATCCAGGGCTGGGACGAAGGCTTATCGACCATGAAAATCGGTGGTCGTCGTAAGCTCGTGATTCCTGCAAAGCTGGGCTACGGCGATCGGGGCGTGGGTCCAATTCCCGGTGGTGCAACGCTGATCTTTGATGTCGAACTTTTAAAGGTCGTTCCTTAGCGTTTGACTTCAGGCCCCTTTAAACAAAACCTCCCAAACAGTAGAAATCCGTTTGGGAGGTTTTTTGTAAGGGTTATCTATACCCCAACACCTACAGCACAAGCCACACCTGTTCCACCTAAGCCGCAATAGCCACCGGGATTTTTGGCGAGGTATTGCTGGTGATAGTCTTCGGCGTAGTAAAAGGTGGGAGCCGGAAGAATCTCGGTTGTGATTTCGCTGTAGCCCGCTTTGGTCAGCGCAACTTGGTACCGATCGCGACTCGCTAAAGCCGCCTGCTGATCCGCGTCAGAATAAGTGTAGATCCCCGATCGGTACTGCGTCCCCGCATCATTGCCTTGGCGCATTCCTTGAGTCGGGTTGTGGCTTTCCCAGAACAAGGTCAGCAGGGTTTCATAGCTGACGATCGCCGGGTCGTAGACCACTAGCACCACTTCATTGTGACCCGTTGCACCCGAACAGACTTCTTTGTAAGTTGGGTTCGGCGTATACCCTGCGGCGTAACCTGCAGCAGTCGTATAAACGCCTTCCTGCTGCCAAAACTTCCGCTCAGCCCCCCAGAAGCAGCCTAATCCGAAAATTGCTTTTTGATATGTTTCTGGAAATTCACCCTTGAGGGGATGACCATTGACAAAATGTTTTGCGGGGACGGGCATTTCCTGCGATCGGCCCGGTAATGCTGTTTCCGGGGAAGGCAACGCCGACTTCTTACCAAATCCAAACAACGCCATAATGAAACTTCTCTGATAATGTTTTGTACGCGGATTCCGCTTAGGTTATTAGTTTAAGCCTTTCTTTCTCTTCTTGTGGGTTCTTACATTGTGTTGAATACCGCACCCAAACGCATCATCACAGGCGTTGGCACATTTTTATCTATTTTCACCCTTGGCGTGATGGGCTATCGCTTGGGCGGCTGTGGACTGTTGGATTCACTGTATATGGTGGTTATCACCGTCTTTGGGGTTGGATACAGTGAAGCCTGTCCAGTCCATACCCCTCAGATGAAACTATTCACGATTTTGCTGATTGTCAGTGGGACTTCTTCAGCGGTGTACATCGTCGGTAGCATCATTCAGACCATCGCAGAAGGCGAACTTAAGCAAGCATTAGGAGCAAGACGCATGACGATCGGCATCGAAAATCTCGAACATCACGCCATCATCTGCGGCTACGGACGCTTCGGCCAGATTTTGGCCAAAAAACTGGAATCCAACGGCATTCCCTTTGTGGTGATCGATCGCAATCCCGATCGCACCGAAGCCGCCGAGTTTCATGGCTACCTGGTTAAGACGGGCAACGCAGCGGATGAAGAGGTGCTGATGTCGGTGGGGATCGATCGGGCCAATGTCCTTGCTACTGTTCTTCCTGACGATGCTGTCAATGTATTTATCACGCTCACCGCCCGCGAACTCAACAGCAAACTCCGCATCCTAGCCCGTGGTGAAATGCCATCTACAGAAAAAAAGCTGCGTCTCGCGGGGGCGGATCAGGTGATTTTGCCTGCTTCTATTAGTGCAACCCGCATTGCCGACATGATCATGCATCCAGCGACGTTAGATTTTTTGGATCAAGAAGATGGCCGCAATACGTTAAATGAACTCTTGGCGCGGGTCGATGTCCAAGTGGACGAAGTAGCTATTTCTCCCAATTCACCATTGATCAATGGCACGATCGGTGGTCTCGAAGAGCAAGGCAAAGGCACCTTCATCGTCGTGGCACTGCGAAAAGCCAGCGGCGAAATGTACATCCATCCCAAGCGCCAAGAAAAACTAGAAGCTGACGATATCCTAATCGTCATGGGCCATCGCGGCGATCTTCCCCGAGTTGTCCAGCGCTACATCGTCCGCCGTCAATCTCTTGCTCCTTAGGTCGCTTGGAGCTTTTGGAGTTGAACGATCGAAAGTCCGGTGAAACGGGCGATCGTTTCTAAGGGGAGATTGTCCTTAAGCATGTTGAGGGCGATGGATTCTCTTTCTTCAACTTTGCCTTCAACTTTGCCCCGATCGTACCCAATCTGTTCAACGCTAGTAATGTAAGGCATCTGCCGTTCCTCCTCATAGGTCTGTATTTCTTGCCAAAATGCGACTTTTGACTCATTTGATAAAATCATAAGCCAATCCACAAACGCGAATAGATTAACTATAGTCGATCTGTCATAACCCCGCTCATAGAGCCGCTTGATCAATGTCAGCTTCCACTGTTTTCGCTCCGGTTCATTTCGCTTTGTCTCCTGTGCCTTCAAATGGGTCATTACCACGGTGGCAAAAATATTATCACTGGCTTCGAGTTCATCCCAGCGCGATCGATAATCCAATAGTTTGACTGCTGTGAAGTTAAACTCTAATGAACTCCCAGACGTAACAAACCCAAACTGATTCGGTCTCCAATTCGGATCAGAATCACAGAGAATTGCCAGACTAATAGGAGCTTGATGGAAATAGTCAAAAATCCGAATCACATAGGTAAACATCCGTTCAGGGAAGATAGTCTCTGGCTCTGCTTGAACTTCAAGGTGGAGCACCAGAATAATTGAATCGTCACCCTTTTTGTAAGCTCTGACTAATTGGTCTGCAAACCGTTTGCCAATTTCCGAGTCTGGGGTCAACTGTTGAAATTCTTTGTCAAGAAATTCGATGGGTTGAGTCCAATCAATTTCAGCGGCAATAGGTGGGAAAAAGAATTCAACGGCCTCCCGAAACTTAAACCGTAAAATTCTCTTCCACGGTGAATCTTGATCTGCGCGATCGTTTTTCTTTTTTGCCATTGCATGAATCCGAATCTGAACTGAGTCGTGCGATCGTATCATAATTTTCTGATGCCTCTTAAATTTACTCCTAACGGATAAATCTTGTTGAAAATAGAAAGTTTGCTTCTAGGCAGTGAAGACGCAACGCCTTGCCCTACAATGTCTTGGGTAATTTGTTGGCGCGATCGAACCTTCCTATGACGAAATTTGTCTTTGTGACTGGCGGCGTAGTTTCTGGAATCGGCAAGGGTATTGTGGCGGCAAGCTTAGGACGGCTGCTGAAGTCACGGAACTACACGGTTTCGATTTTAAAGCTAGACCCCTACCTTAACGTCGATCCCGGCACCATGAGTCCCTATCAACATGGCGAAGTCTTCGTGACGGAAGATGGGGCAGAGACGGATTTGGATTTGGGGCATTATGAACGATTTACGGATACGTCCATGTCGCGGCTGAATAGCGTCACGACGGGTTCGATTTATCAGGCGGTGATTAATAAAGAGCGGCGCGGGGATTATCAGGGTGGCACTGTGCAGGTCATTCCGCATATTACCAATGAGATCAAGGAGCGGATTCATCGGGTCGCTCGCAATACCAATCCTGATGTGGTTATTACGGAAATTGGCGGGACGGTGGGCGATATTGAATCTTTGCCCTACCTCGAAGCCATTCGTCAGTTCCGCAAAGATGTGGGCCGCAAAAATGTGATGTATACCCATGTGACTTTGATTCCTTATATTGCTGCATCTGGTGAGTTGAAGACCAAACCGACGCAGCATTCAGTGAAGGAGTTAAGAAGCATTGGGATTCAGCCAGATATTTTGGTTTGTCGGTGCGATCGGGAATTAGAAAAAGGATTAAAAGCAAAGCTGGCTGAGTTTTGTGATGTGAATCCAGAATGTGTGATCACTTCGCCGGATGTTCGGAGCATTTATGAAGTGCCGCTGATTATGGAACAGGAAGGACTCGCAATTCAGGCGATTAATTTACTCAATCTCGAACAGCGTCCGCCTAACTTGATGAAATGGCAAACCTTGGTCGATCGGATGTATAGTCCCGGCCCAGAATTGCACATTGGATTGGTAGGCAAATATGTTCAATTAGGGGATGCTTATTTGTCGGTAGTGGAGGCATTGCGTCATGCGGCGATCGCAACGGGCAGCGGCTTAAAACTTCACTGGATTCAGTCGGAAGACATTGAGGCCCATGGTGCCGAGAAATATCTTAAGGGATTACATGGCATTATTGTTCCGGGTGGATTTGGGATTCGGGGAGTGGATGGCAAGATTGATGCGATTCGCTATGCGAGGGAAAACAGAGTACCGTTTTTGGGTCTTTGTTTGGGGATGCAATGTGCGGTGATTGAATGGGCGCGCAATGTGGCCAAGCTTGATGATGCCCATAGTGCGGAATTTAAGACAGATGCTTTGAATGCGGTGATCAATCTTTTGCCGGAACAGGAAGATGTTGTGGATTTGGGCGGGACCATGCGTTTGGGCGTTTATCCGTGCAAACTAACGCCCAGCACCAAAACATCTGAACTCTATGGCAAAGAGGTGATTTACGAACGTCATCGCCATCGCTATGAGTTTAACAATCGCTACCGTCCAAAATTTCTCGAAAGTGGCTATCAGATCAGCGGCGCTTCGCCGAACGATCGTCTAGTCGAGATCATTGAATTACCGGATCATCCCTTTTTTATTGCTAGCCAATTCCATCCTGAATTTCAATCGAGACCTAGCAGTTCTCATCCATTGTTCCAGGGCTTTATGCAGGCTGCGGTGGAACGATCGGGCGGGCAATTAGAGTTGGGGGTAATCTAGTCGTCTGCGGTTCAATCTAGGGCGTTGCTGATATCGGGTATGAGCAACGCCAGAAATCTTCGACATGCAGGCTTTAAGTCG
>JANMIS010000726.1:0-4040 GCA_031375925.1 Synechococcales cyanobacterium OTE_70_concoct_197_sub | reverse complement strand
CTTCAACGCCGCACCGTTCGCACACGATGCCCCGGTGACGGACACGCTTATATTTTCCGCAATGACATTCCCAATCCTTGGCAGGGCCAAAAATTCGTTCGCAGAACAGGCCGTCCATTTCTGGCTTCAGCGTCCGGTAGTTGATGGTCTCGGGCTTGGTGACTTCGCCGACGACCTGACCGTTGGGTAGGCTGCGTTCTCCCCACTGACGAATCCGTTCGGGAGATGCCAAGCCGATTTTTACGTAGTCAAATCGCTGTTCAATTTTGGGCATCGCGTTTCCACTTCCTGATGTTGTGAATGGGGGCTGAATGATGGGCTGCCGAACAATCGATCGCGATCGTCCGGCTTAGAATCTACTAGGATTTAGTCTTCTTCGTCCATGGAACTACCGCTAGCGATCGACTCATAAACAGGTCGAGCAGGGGCTTTCTTCGCGCTGACATCTGCCATGAGATCCACTTCGATATCTCGGCTACTTCCATCTTCACGAGTCTCAACCTTGTGCACCGCCACATCTAGACAGAGGGACTGTAACTCTCGCATCAAGACCTTAAAGGATTCAGGCGTTCCGGGACGAGGAATCGCTTTGCCCTTCACGATCGCATTTAGGGCTTCATTTCGGCCCTGCATGTCATCGGATTTGACGGTGAGCAGTTCTTGCAAGATGTAGGCTGCACCAAAGGCTTCCAAGGCCCACACTTCCATTTCTCCGAAGCGCTGACCACCCTGCTGGGCTTTACCACCCAGAGGCTGTTGCGTGACCAAGGAGTAAGGTCCGGTCGATCGGGCGTGAATCTTGTCATCCACGAGGTGAACCAGTTTCAGCATGTAGGCTTTGCCCACTGTAACGGGGCGATCGAAGGCTTCACCTGTCCGTCCGTCGTAGACCGCGATCTTACCAGGGTTGTCTTCAGCAAAAAGCCATTCGCCTTCTCCAGTGTGGTCAATGCGATGCTCACGAGCTTCGTAAAGCTTGCCATGAACGGTTTCACGGGACTTTTGCTCACCGTGCATCTCATCAAATGGAACGATTTTAAATCGCACATTCAGGTTATCGGCAGCCCAGCCCAGTAGGCATTCGTAGACTTGACCAACATTCATCCGGCTCGGTACGCCGAGAGGATTCAGCACAATGTCCATGGGTGTACCGTCGGGCAGGTAGGGCATATCCTCGATCGGAAGAATCCGCGAGATGATGCCTTTGTTGCCGTGGCGTCCAGCCATTTTGTCGCCCACCTGAATCTTCCGCTTTTGGGCAACGTAGACGCGGACGACCATGTTGGCTCCAGGAGGCAATTCGTCCCCTTGTTCTCGGGTAAAGAGGCGAACATCGACGATGCGGCCTTTTTCTCCGTTGGGAACGCGAAGGGAGTTATCTCGAACATCGCGGGCTTTTTCACCAAAGATCGCTCTGAGGAGTTTTTCTTCTGGGGGCTGATCGGATTCACCTTTGGGCGTGACTTTACCCACAAGGATGTCGCCCGATGTGACCCAGGCTCCAACGCGGATGATGCCGTTTTCGTCGAGGTTCCGCAGAGCATCTTCGCCGACGTTAGGAATTTCTCGGGTGATTTCTTCAGGCCCAAGCTTGGTTTGCCGCGCTTCGATTTCAAATTTTTCAATGTGAATCGAGGTGTAAACATCTTCAAAAACAAGGCGCTCACTGATGAGAATGGCATCCTCATAGTTGTAGCCTTCCCAAGGCATATAGGCGACCAAGATGTTCTGACCCAGGGCAAGTTCACCTTTTTCGGTAGCTGAACCATCTGCAAGGATTTGGCCTTCTAGAACCTTTTCACCCAGCTTGACGATCGGCTTTTGGTTCAAACAGGTATCTTGGTTCGATCGTTGATACTTCTGAACAAAATAATCCTGCTCACGACTACCATCATTGGGCTTGACGCGAATTCGGGTCGCATCAACGTAACTAATTTGGCCTTCGCAGCGGCTGATGATCACCATTCCGCTATCTCGGGCAGCTTGGGCTTCTAGCCCAGTTCCCACCAAGGGTCGCTCAGGACGCAGCAAGGGCACCGCTTGCCGTTGCATGTTCGATCCCATGAGTGCTCGGTTGGCGTCATCATGCTCCAAGAATGGAATCAGTGAGGTGGCCACCGAGATGATTTGCACGGGGGAAACAGCCACGTAGTCCACATCTTCCGGCAAAGCGGTAGTGAAATCTTGGCGATATCGCACGGTGAGCTTGTCACTGGTAATTCGATTAGCGTCATCTGTGGAAATGTCTCCAGCAGCGACGCGGAAGTCGTCTTCTTCATCAGCGGTCATGCTGACCCAGCCCAAGTCTCGACGGACAATGCCATTTTCTACACGGTAGAACGGAGTGGAGATGAAGCCGTAGGAGTTGACGCTGGCATGAGTCGCCAGAGAGCCAATCAGACCTGCATTCGGGCCTTCGGGCGTTTCTACAGGACAGATCCGTCCATAGTGAGACGGGTGAATGTCACGCACCGCAAAGCCTGCGCGTTCACGGGTCAAACCACCTGGACCCAAGGCACTGATCCGGCGCTTGTGGGTCAGTTCGGCGAGGGGATTGGTCTGGTCCATGAACTGAGATAGCTGAGACGAACCAAAGAATTCTTTGATTGCAGCAACCAAGGGCTTGGGATTGACCAAAGACGCGGGAGTTAGGGTAGCAGAATCGGAAACGGTCATGCGTTCACGGATAATTCGCTCCAGGCGATTTAGGCCAACGCGCACTTGGTTTTGCAGCAATTCGCCGACAGACCGAACTCGTCGATTACCTAAGTGATCGATGTCATCTACTTGACCAATATCAAATTCCAGATTGACCAAGTAGTCGATCGCCGACAAAATATCCTGAGGCGTCAAAACTCGCATGGAGTCGGGCACATTCAGGTGCAGCTTGCGATTGAGCTTGTAGCGACCAACTTTACCCAAGTCATAGCGTTTTGGATCAAAGAACCGCGATTCCAGAAGCTGAGCACCACCTGAAACCGTCGGAGGCTCACCCGGACGAAGCTTGCGGTAGAGTTCCAAGAGAGCGTCATCTTCAGTGTACTCACCTTCTTTTTCGATGGTCTTTTGGAAATACTCTGGATGGCGCAGCGCATCCAAGATTTCACTTGTAGATAATCCCAAGGACTTCAGCAATACCTGAGCTGACAATTTCCGCGTTTTGTCAATGCGAACCCACACCAGCCCATTTTTGTCAGTTTCAAACTTCAGCCACGCGCCTCTATTCGGAATTAGGCTGGCATTGTAAGTACGACGACCGTTCTTGTCCGTTTCTGACTTGTAATAGACGCCGGGGCTTCTGACAATTTGGTTGACGATGACTCGCTCGGCACCATTAATGATGAAGGTTCCACGATCGGTCATCAACGGCAAATCACCAATAAAGACTTCTTGTTCAGAAATCTCCCCCGTCTCCTTATTGATTAACCGGGTCGGAACATACATTTGGACCGCATAGGTCGAGTCCCGCCGCTTCGCTTCATCTACATCGTATTTAGGACGCTTCAGCTTATAGTCTTTTCCAACAAAGTGAAGCTCCAACTTCCCGGTGTAGTCGGTAATAGGGGAGAAACTATCTAATTCTTCAACCAAACCTTCTTCGAGAAACCAACGGAAGCTCGCCCGTTGGATTTCAACTAAGTCTGGCAGAACAAAAGCGGGGGCGGTGTAGGCTAGCTCAGTCATGCGTCTTCCTCTAAGGGGCCACGTCGAAAACGCGAACCCCATACTTTAGGTTGATTTTGTAATTGTGTCAAGGTTTAAGCATTTAGAATTATGAACTCTAAATACAGGAAGTCTGAAGGGGATCAGACACCGGATGGTTTAGGCCAAACAAACGGCAGGCGTTTAGTGTGGTCTGAGTCGCGATCGTCTCCACAGGGAGATTTTTGAGATGGGCAATTTGCTGGGCCACATATTGAACAAAAGAAGGTTCATTGCGCTTTTCACCTCGCTTCGGGACTGGCGACAAAAACGGGCAGTCGGTCTCAATTAAGAGTCGATCCATAGGGACCATTCGAGCAGAAGCTTGAATTTGCTCC
>JANMIS010000701.1:0-2870 GCA_031375925.1 Synechococcales cyanobacterium OTE_70_concoct_197_sub | reverse complement strand
TTCAGATGCCAGATCTTGATGGATACAGCGTCTGTGAGTACCTTCAGCAAGATCCTGACTTAGCCAATATCCCTATCATTTTTATCAGTAGGAAATTGCGATGTGTGTTTGTATTCACTGTCACTATGTCGATCGGTGCCTGACCTACCATGCTGTCGAAACGCAACACGAGCAGCAGCATCTCACCGAAAGCCCAGATTTTGAGCCTCTGGAGCCGAGCATTAATGTCAACATTCGCGAACAATCTGACTTCATCGAAGTGGAGTGGGATGTCGTGGGATGTTTGAGTTTTGCGGAGGAAAGGGGTAAGTGGGCAGCGTTGCGCCCTGGTGAGCTAATCCCGACGTGAGGCTTGCTACGTCCTAGATTTCAGCTAACTTTAGACAAAGTTCATGAATTTTCGCTGAGAAGTCACAAAAAAATCTGCAAAAACGCGGACAGGTTTGGGCATATTAATCTGTAGGATTACCTATCTTGCGATGGATTGACTAAATTATTATGCGTCGTCACATTTTTACTTCTCAGCGTGCGTTTCTCTCTCTTTTGGCATTATCGCTGCTCACGGTCTTGAGTTCGAGCGCGGCCTCGGTCTCAGCGCAGTCTTCTAACGAAGCTTTGAGTGCTGCTGCACAACAAACAGCAGGCATCAATGCAGCCAAGGATTATTTAAAATCTGCTCAGGATAATTTTAAAAATCGTCAGTACCGTGAAGCGATCGGTCAATACAACCAAGCCATTTTGCGCTATCCCAGCTATGGCGACGCTTACTATGGCCGTGCGATGGCTAAGGCTGAGTTGGGAGATAAGGTCGGGGCAATCGGCGACCTCAATGAACTCCTCCGGCTGAATCCATCCCAAGCCATGGCGATCGGTCAACGGGGCAATCTGTACTATCAGCTCGGCGATCAGCAAAGTGCAGCGAAAGACTGGGAAAATGCGCTTCAGCTTGACCCCACCCTAACGGCACTGCAAGTGAACCGAGCCTATGCCCGCATGGAAGCGGGCAATCTAGAACCTGCTTTGACGGACTTGAATGAAGTGCTCCGGCAGCAGCCGACTTTGGTCGCGGCCCTAATCAACCGCGCCTATGTCAAGCAACAACTGGGCGATCGTCCCGGTGCTATGGTGGATCTCAGTCAAGCGATTCAACTGAAACCCGAGTCGCCCGAAGCTTACCTGAATCGAGGTCTGATCTCTCAGCAAGCCGGAAACAGTGCGGATGCGATTCAGGACCTCACCTTGGCTTTGAAGTACAAGCCTGACTATGTGGAAGCTTTTTATAATCGATCGATCGTTTACACCACACAGAGCCGCTTTGACTTGGCCGTGGCGGATCTGTCCCAAGTGATTCAACTTCAGCCCACGAAGGCCGATGCTTACTACCAGCGCGGAACGCTCTATGCAATGTCTCGTAATCGCTCGGCGGCGATCGAGGATTTTGAGCAGGTGCTGAAACTACGTCCTGAAGATGCGGCGACCTTTAAGGCTGTGGCGGACCTGCGTGCTGAAAACGGCGACCTGTCCGGGGCTTTAGAAGATTATAATCGCTCCCTGCGGTTCAATCCCAACCTCGCAGATGCTTACGGCAGTCGTGGTAAGGTGCGCATGAAACTCGGGGATCTGTCAGGGGCGATCGATGACTATACCCGCGTGATTTCCCTTGATACGCGTAATACGCAAGCTTTCTATCAGCGAGGTCAAGCCCGCCAAACCATGGGAGATGGCATGGGTGCGATCGCCGACTATTCTGAAACGCTGCGTCTGGATCCTCGCCATGCTGAAGCGCTTTACGGTCGCGCGACTCTGATGGCTCAATCGGGACAGACGATGGCGGCGAAGAGTGACCTGAAGTTAGCTAGTCAGCTGTACTTACAGCAGGGTAAGGCTGAAGGCTATCGAACGACGTTGAACTGGTTGAAACGGCTCTAATCAGCTAACAATTCCGCAACGATCGCAACTAACTTAAGCGCTGCGCCAGGTTCTCCTCGAATTTGGCGCAGTTCTTGTTTCATGGCTTCTAGTTCTTCAGGATGGTCGAAGTAACTGCGGACCCGATCGACAACCATTTCTGGGGTGAGAGGTCCCACCATTTCTGGGACGATCGGACGACCTGCCCAGATGTTGGGCCATGCAAGGAGTCCAACTTTTTTCAGGGCGATCGTGTTGATGATTTTGGCAAAGAGAGAACCCAATCCAGGCAAGTTCGCCAAAATGCCCGGAATACCGTTCCAAGCTCGCATTGCATCCAGTTGATTTGTCGGAAGAATAATAATCATCGGCACCGCTAACGCACCCAGTTCAGCAGTGTTGGCTCCCACGGTGGTGATGCAAAGCTTGCAGGTTCGTAGAATTTTGTAATGGGGCGTTCTTGGGCCGTCGTCGCCGATCGTTTTTAGTTCAATGCGACTGCCGCCCGAGGTTTCGAGCCAGCTTTGATTCTGATCTTGGGTACGGTGCAGCTTAGCGGTGATTCCGCCCATCATGGAGACGATCGGATTCTGTTCTGGGTCGCCGTACTGGGCCAGGGATTCTTCGGTTAAAGTCGGTGCTAGGGGCAGGATGAATCGAATCTCTGGATAGTGGACTTTCAATTGATCGGCGATCGCGCACATGATGGGCACCCCTTGAGCCAGTTTTGCAGCTTTAGAACCAGGAAGCAGACCCAGAACTAGGGCTTTAGAAGGTTCTAAATGGGGATCTTCTACGGCGTCGGAACCCATCAAATCGCCCACAACGGTAAATTTATGACGGTGACTGGGTTTCGAGCGATCTACGAGACGCTGACTCATAACCGCAAATCGATCGACCCAGCTTGGCCAAAGTGTCTCCCACTCCGCATAGACGAGGGTTTTGTACTTCAGCCGCTTGCC
>JANMIS010000670.1:0-1641 GCA_031375925.1 Synechococcales cyanobacterium OTE_70_concoct_197_sub | reverse complement strand
AGCAATATCAGGACACAAAGTATTCTTAGATACCCAATTCGTTGTGGGTGCGGGCAAAGTCATTCCAGGAGTGGCCATGCCCGTCAATCTTGTCAATTCCGATTACGTCATTAGCGGACTAAGGCAACAATTGACTGCCGCAGGATGCATGTTGGTGGATACGAAAGAGCAAGCCGATGTGATATGCGAAGCACGCTGTGGTGCGCTGGGTACGGACGGCCATAGCATGACATATGGATTGCCCGCAAACAATTTTTTAAGTACTGCGTCATCGGTGATTCCTGGCACTCCTTCGCTGCCAACGATTCCGGAAATATCGGTCGCTAAAAGAGAAATGAAGAGTGCTGCCGCTAAAGTCTCCGTCTTTGCCTACGACCGCGAAACGCGTGAGCCACTGTGGCAATCCGGGATCGCTCAAGCGGGAAGCAGCGCTCGTGACACTTGGGTCTTAGGTGTTGGCCCTCTGCAATACGGGAGCATTTATAGTGGTACTCGTTTCGCAGGCAAACGTCTCCAAGGCTCCTTTGTTACCGCAGATGATTCTCGCGTCGCCTCCAGTGCCAATGGAATTGACCATCGAAAAAACTATCTCTTCGCCAATAAGCTATTCAGCAAAAAGGATGCAGATCCAGCCATTGTAAATGGCGAGCAACCGAATAATGGTGGTGCTAAGATTAAACTGAGTGATTTACCAAATAACGCGACGGTTCGATAACGTCGATTCAAGATCATGGACATCCAAGCATAAGGTAACGCATGAGTACGTTTAGGGTGATCGATTCGCACACGGGTGGTGAACCTACGCGAACCATTGTCAGTGGTGGGCCACGCCTTGTAGGAGTTTCTGTTTCGGAGCAACTCGCAGACATGCGAGCGAATCACGATGCGTATCGGCGGTCCATTGTCAATGAACCGCGAGGGTCCGAAGTGATGGTAGGTGCCCTATTAACACCCGCTCACGATGCAAACCATCTTTGTGGCATCGTCTTTTTCAACAACGTTGGATACCTCGGGATGTGCGGGCATGGAACGATTGGCGTTGTGGCGACGCTGGCTTATCTTGGCCAAATAGAAGTGGGCGTTCATCGGTTCGAAACGGTGGCCGGCACCGTAATCGCAACGCTGCATCCGGACTATCGCGTCACGATCGAGAATGTTCCGAGCTATCGCTTGCACGCGGATTTCGAATTGCAGGTCGATGGAGTTGGTGTGTTGCATGCGGACATCGCTTACGCTGGCAACTGGTTTTGCTTGGTCAAGGCACCCAGCCCGAACGATCTGGATCGTCCCGTTTCTGAGCTGCTTGAATTGTCGAGTCGAATTCTTGAAGCGTGCCGACGACAATTTCCCGAGGTTGATCATGTTGAGATCTTCGGACCGGCCAAGACATCCTCAGGCAATTCACGCAGTTTTGTATTGTGCCCAGGTGGGATGTACGACCGTTCACCATGCGGAACGGGCACAAGTGCGAAACTTGCATGCCTAGCCGCCGATGAAAAATTGGCGGAAGGCGAAGTTTGGGTTCAAGAGAGCATCATCGGCAGTACGTTTCAGGGAAGTTTTCGTTGGATTGACCGACAACACGGGCACGTCCTACCCAGCATCACTGGACGCGCGTTTGTGAATGCAGATGTGCAGGTG
>JANMIS010000722.1:0-3145 GCA_031375925.1 Synechococcales cyanobacterium OTE_70_concoct_197_sub | reverse complement strand
GTTGAAGCCTATACAAAATTTGGCCTAATTGACCTGCTCACCGAAACGGAACTGATTGAAATCAAAATCGCCCATCGCTGGAAAGATGCCGTCGGCCACATTCTCGCCAAAAGTCACAAGTACCCAAACCACAGAAAACGGCTTCATCTCTTTGGACCTGACGAACCGATCATGGAAACGATCGAAGAAGTCTGTAAGCCTAACGAAATCCGGGTCACATTTGAGAAAGTCGATCGGCCTAAACCGGGCTTTGCTAACGCAACGCTTCGCGAACGGCTCCGCTCAGCCCTCGACCATGATTGCGGGGTGAGCGAAGTCGTAGTTTAAGTCCGTAAGGACTACCCCAACCGCTCAGCCCACGAGATCTTGGACTTAGGTTTCTTCTATGGAGTGAGTCAAAGTGATCCACCTCAGCACTATATAGATCAAGAGAGTGTAGTTTTGGGGTGGATCATTGTCGAAGGGCTAGAATGACCGCAATCTTGCCTTTCCCTGATTAACAATGGCTGCTCGATATCGTTTTTCTTTAGAAATTGATGACATCCGCGATCGGATCGAAACCCTTTACTCAACTGTCTGGTGGCGAGAGATGAGTCTGGCTGCAAAAGTTCGGACGCTTGTGATTGAGCGCGTTGAACAGATTGAAGAAGAAGCCCGATCGAACAAGCCTAAGCCTTAAGTTGACTAGAATTCATTAAATAAAGATTTCATTAAATAAAGATTTCAGTAAATCTATTTTTCAGTAAATCTACTTTTCTGTAAATCCCTAAAGCATTCCATCCATCAAGTCCATCACCCGCACTGCCCCCGGTGACAGTGCGCCCTCTGGGTTGTGTGTAACCTGGAACTCCAATAAACCCTTCATCGAAATCAGCTTTAAGCTATTTTCCGCCAATGTTGTGGCGATCGTTTCCGCCGCTGGCAAATAGCCGATCGCTCCCACATCCATTAATGCCGCTCGTCGCAACTGCAAATCTGGCCCATTCAGCGCCGAAATTAATCGATCGCCATACTGATTTTCTCCAGTAAGCTGATACATCGATCGGGCTGCTGCATACTGAATTCGCGGCGTGGGATGGTCTAGAAAGGCTCGGACTTTTGCCGTGGATTCCTTAGCCTGTAAAGTTCCTAGGGCTTCTAGAATCGAGTCGTAGGGTTCTGAAGAATCGGATTGTTCCACAACTATGGAAGTTGAAGAGGAATAGATCTTTAAGCCTATATCAAGCAGTCTTTCTAAGGGCTGGATCGCCCGTCGATCGCCCAACATCTCCAAGGACTGCGCCGCGCCTTCCCTGACGTAATAATCTGTGCAGTCTAGCGCCGCTATAAGCTCTGGGACAGCTTCAACGGCCCCAATCTTCCCCAAAGCTCTCGCGGCGTTTCTGCGGAGGGGATAGCCGCCTTCTGGGGTGCGATCGGTTTCATCGTTCAGTGCTGCAATCAATAGGGCCGTTGCCGTTGGATTGACGATTTTGAATTTGCCGAACCACCAAGCCGCATAAAACCGCAAACTCGCGTCATTACCCTGAAGATGATCGATCGCTTGTTCTAAGGTCAACGGCTCGGCGAATTGCGGTTCAGGTTCAGAATTCATATTCAACTCGGAATTTTCTGGGGTTCGTCTTTTCTGGGGTTCGTCTGTGTGCCGATCGTCCTGTCAAAGCATAAACCCGATCGTCTATCCCTACTGAATGATCAAGTTCAGTTACCCTCCAGAAAATCATCATGCTCAAACACACAATTGCCCTATTAGCTCTCACCAGTTCGATCGCTCTGCCCGTCGCCCTAACGCCTCAGCCCGCCCAAGCTCTCTGTGCAGCACCCACAACCTTAACAGGGACTTGGCAGGCCAATGACGGGGGCACTTATCAAATTAGGGAATCCGGTAATCGGGTCTCTTGGCAAGGTAAAAGTCGAGATAATGGTAAAACCTGGAATCATATTTTTAGAGGCATCCGATCGGGCAACATTATTACCGGAAACTGGGCTGACTTACCTTCCGGACAAATTCACTCAAAAGGAATGCTCAAGCTCCAAGTTAAACTATCTCCCTCTGGTAAATCGATCGAAGGCTTTACGCGACTCCAAGCGACAGGTGGCTTTGGTGGATCCCGTTGGTATAAACCTTGCAACGATGTCAATTACAACGGCGTATAGGTACAACGGCGTATAGGTTCAATCTGTTGCAAGATTTAGCAGTTAGGGGCTGTTCATCAGTCCCCTTTTATTTATTTTATTATCTATTTTAACTAATTTGATAGCGCCATCTGTCGCTCTAAATCAAACAAAAATCCATGAATGTATTCTTCGGTCCATTCCTCGCCGTAGAACCGTTTAAACATTCCACGGGCTGGGTCTTTTTCCGATCGGTACCGCAAATATTTCAATTGCGAGGCTTCAATTTCGGCCAGTTTTTCCGGGTCTGTCACAGGTTCTGCGGCATCAACCAATTTTAAATAAGCATCCAAATAATCTTTGAATGCCCCAAACACATGGGTTTCTAAAGCGCCGGGTTCAGTGGGTCTTGTCCAGAGAAATGCGGGAGAAAAGAATGGTTTTGCTTCTTCGGGGAAGTCACCGCCCCAGGGCAATACGGATTTGTATTGTTCAAAAATAGGCATTACGGGGTCAGAATATCGAGCCTCGTATTCTGGCGTGTGAAATAAAGGCTGCATATCGATCGCAATCAAATGACCTCCCGGTAATGTCACCAAATCCGCCCCGAAGAATGGCAGGTCATAGTTCAATCTTGGGAAAATCACAAAGTTCAAAACCTGAAGCGCTGCACCCCCTTGAACATGGGCTGCACGAATTTGGCGAAGTTTCTCAGATTGAACGCCGTAGCTTTCGGTTAAGACTGTTGCGGCCCGATCGCCCTTGCCTACGACCGCTGATTTGGTTTGGAAGCCTTCAGGGATGGGGTAAGGGGTGAGAGTGAGGCGATCGTTGAGTTGGCCGATCGCGTGGTCGAGGAAGCTTTGGTAGAGAGACATTGTTTTTTAATGTGCGGCGACTAATTGCTTAGCGTCTTCGAAGAGGAATTCAAAGAGGAACTGACTGGCCCATTCACCGCCGAAGTGACTGCTGAAAAGTCCATGGGCGGGGTCCCGATCGGCGCTGTATTGGTCGTACTGGCGTTGGGCTT
>JANMIS010000720.1:0-10995 GCA_031375925.1 Synechococcales cyanobacterium OTE_70_concoct_197_sub | reverse complement strand
CGTGATGTGATTTGGGATTACAATGGAAAGTAGCGTTTAGAAATCGATCGCCCATGCTGAATCCTTTCCCTGGAATGAACCCCTACCTGGAACAGTCTGAACTCTGGCATCAGGTCCACAATCGCTTGATTGTTGGAATCGCAGATGCGATCGCAGATCAAATTGCGCCGAAATATTGCGTTTCGATCGAGCAAAGAATGTACCAAAGTTTCGATGACCCTCGCAGTATGGTTGGTATTGCAGATGTTGCCGTGAAACCTGATGTTTGGCACGCCGATCGCCCTATCGATCGTGAAGGCTCCGTCAGTACATTAACTCGATCGCAACGGGTGCAATTGCCTATTCCTTGGGAAGTAAAAGAGCGGTATTTGGAAGTCCGTGAAGTGGCAACGAAAGAACTCATTACAGTCATTGAGGTGTTGTCCCCTGTGAATAAACGATCGGGAAAAGGACGATCGATTTATGAAACCAAACGAACTAAGATTTTGACATCCCTGACAAATTTGATTGAAATTGATTTACTGCGATCGGGACAACCCATGGATATGATGGGTGCAACAGCATCGCAATACCGGATTTTAGTCAGTCGATCGACCGATCGTCCGAGTGCTGATTTATTTAGATTTGATTTGCAAGAACCCATTCCAGATTTTCCCGTACCTTTACGGCCTGAATCGCCCGACGCAATCGTTAATTTACAAGCAATCCTAAATGAAACCTATCAACGCGGACGGTTAGATTTATCGATTGATTATTCACAAGATCTCATTCCCGCCTTGAGTGAGCGCGACAGAGCTTGGGTTCTAGACACGATTACCCCAGAAATAAGGTAGCGATCGAGCCATCACCTCAGCTTATCTAAAGCAGATCAAATGCTAATCCCAATCCCCCAACGGCTCAGCCGCCTTCGGAACACGCGGTCTAGCATTTGGGTAAGTCGATCGTCCCGGCTTAGGTTTTGCTTTTGCATCGGACTTCTCGCTCTCAACCACTCGCAACTGAGTAGGCTGTATCGATCGGCCCTCCCCACGCCGCTTTGACACCCCTTCCTCACTCGTCTCCTCCGCAATCACCTCATACAGCTTCGCCACCTTCCCCGGCACCGAACCCTTACGCAATACCCGTCCCAATCGCTGAATATGTTCCCGAGTCGAACCCGTCCCCGAAAGCACGATCGCCACACTCGCATCCGGCACGTCTACGCCTTCATTCAATACACGAGATGCAATAATAGTGCGGTACTCACCCGATCGAAACTTCGTCAAAATCTCATGGCGTTCTTTTACCGGAGTTTGGTGTGTAATTGCTGGAATTAGCAAATCTTGAGAAACACGATAAACCGTGGCATTATCGTCGGTAAAAATCAGAGACCGATCGCCCCCATGATCCGCTAACAAGGTTGCCAAAACTCGGAGTTTTCCCTCAGTCCCAAAAGCAATCCCGCGCGCTTCCCGGTGCGCCAACATCGCCCGCCTTCCTGCCTTCGATCGCGCACTTGCCCCCACAAACCGCTGCCATCCTTGTAAGGTTCCGAGAAATATCTTGGATTGCTGAAGAAACTCGTTTCGAGTTTTAATTAATTCATCATACCGATCGCGTTCCGATTGCGATAATGTTACCCGGATTTGTACTAACTCATATTCCGCTAGCGTGTTCCCTGCCAACTCCTCCGCTGACTTTCGATAAACTTCAGGACCGATTAAAAGATTTAGATCTTCATGTTTGCCATCGCTTCGTTCAGGCGTTGCCGAAAGTCCTAACCGAAAGGGCGCGATCGAAAACTCCGCAATCACCCGACTAAAATCCGTCGGCAAATGATGACACTCATCAAACACCAACAACCCATACAAATTCCCCAACGCCTCCGCATGAATCGCCGCACTATCATAGGTCGAAACCAAAATCCGAGTTCGATCCTTCGACCCACCGCCCAATAACCCAATCTCACTATCCGGAAACGCCGCTAACAATGTGGCATACCACTGATGCATCAGGTCTAACGTCGGCACCAAAATCAACGTACTACGCCCCGTCACCTGCATCGCCATCTGCGCTAGATACGTCTTCCCCGCCGCAGTCGGCAACACCACCACGCCCGCCTTCTCAGCCGCACGCCAAGCCACTAACGCCTCAGACTGATGGGGATAGGGCGATCGTTCCACCACAGGCACCAGTTCAAACTCCTGATAGGCACGAGCTTTATCATTAATCTCTGTGCCCTCCTGCTTCAGCGCCGAAATCAACGCACGGTATTGCATCGCCGGAATTCGGAACTTCTCAATGCGATCGTCCCACGTCGCAAACTCCACCCAAGATTTTCCCTTAGGCGGTGGATGGAGGATCAAAGTCCCACGATCGTAAGTTAAAGTGGAAATTCGAGGCATAGTTCTAATCTTAGAAGTCCTTGAATTATACCGGAAGCGCAACCCCAGTCGAGATGCAACTACACCTCCAACTCAAAGCGATCGCCTGTCATCTCACCGCACTGCTCTGGATTCCGACGAGCGTTCTATTGGCATTTGGGACCAGTCAATCAAAATTAGGTCAAATCATGTTTTTGGGAAGCTTGTCTATGGTCGCAGACTGGGGACATTCCGCTAACTTTGCGCTGATGGCATGGCTAATATTTATTGTACTAATTGCCATGGTCTTAGTTCTTTGGATTCCCCTTGCGATCGCCCTCACCAGTCAGCCAGCCGCTGAAAAATCACCCGATCGCCTCATCAGTCGAAGCAGTCTCAATGTCTGTAATTGGCTGCTGTCTTGTATCTTTTGTCTCACAGCAAGTACGATCGTTGTCGGATGGCTCGACCCACTCATTCCACCCCCTGACAGCCCAGCATGGATTACCTGGAGTTTGGCGGCATTAGTGGTGAGTTTAGCGATCGGTCAAATCCTCATGGCTATTCGAGCCTGTCTCGGAATTATACAAGGTCAAAGCAAACGCTATTTTTTTGCAATTCCTTTATTGCGTTGAGGACGCGTTCTAGAGCAGTTCTTGCAATGCTTCTAAATCAAAGACCGATAGATTACCCATTCCCGCCGCCCAAGTCGAAATCAACAAATACCGATCGTCCACCACTGCCACTGCGGTTGGATTTTCAGGCAAACGCAATCGAGCCACCACCTCACCGCCCAAATTCAGCACCAGCCCCCGCCCTAAACGATCGATCGCCACAATCCCACGCACCATGACCGCCACCACCTTCGGCTCAAAGGGCAACAATACTCGACGCACCTGCAAAGGTTGAAGCTTGATCAATAATAAAGACTGCGGCGAACTGCTTTCCGTCGCAATCAAAAAGTGTCGTCGAACAGTGGGCCATAGACGATCGATCGAGACCTGAAGTGACATTTCACCTAACCTATTTCCCCGCCGATTCCAAACTTCAATGTTTAAACCAGGAAGATCTTGTTCATCTTTTGTTTGAATCAGTAATGCAAAATGACGTGAATCAATAGCAGTCACTTGCATCACTTTCGTGTTGGAGCGCGATCGTTGCCATCTGGGTCGCTGCTGTTCAGGGCAAAACAGTTGAACCGCGTCAGATGTGACTTGTGCAAACCAATAGCCCGCTGGATCGATCGTAATCATTTCAGATACAGGATTCTCAAGACAAGGCTTCAACCAATCCTCATCACAATAATAAAGCTGTGATGAGGTGGCAATATAACAGCCCGAAGCACTGGCCCAAGCGTGATCGATTGAATCAGACAAACGATGTAATTGTTTACTCTCAATTTCCCCTTGCTTAAATCGTCCAAATCTAACCTTAGTTGATTCGATCCGATACAAAATTACTTCATCAGATACTCCACCCTGAACAGATTGAACTAACAATTGTTGAATAGGATGCTGAATCGGTTCATAGGAACATCGTTTTAACGATAGAGTCGAAATTTCCAATGCAATGGTCAAATCTAAATCTAAAATCGAACGAGGATTTTTCTGAATCTCTTGAATTACGTTTACGACAGCCAGACGCATTTCATTGGCATTACGATAGCGTTGACCCGGTAACTTTGCCAATGCCCGCAACAGAATGGCCTTAAGCGAATCCGGCAGTAAATCTGGAAGCTGCACAATGTTATTCAAATGGGCCGATCGCAACGCCCCCGGTGTGCCTGAAAAAGGCCGATCGCCCATCAATAACTCATACATCAAAATGCCGATCGCATAGAGATCTGCACTCACAGAATGCTGACCAAAAAACCGCTCTGGAGCCATATATGCTGGCGAACCACTCATCCCGGTTCCTGTAAATGAAGGCTTATTCAAATCCTGAGACACTCGCGCAATTCCAAAATCTGCAATACGAGGCAAAATACCATTCGATCGGATTTCCAACAGAATATTTTCAGGTTTGATATCACAGTGGATAATATTTTTTTCGTGGGCTTCAGCCAGTCCTGACAAAATTCCTTCAACAATAGACAGCGCCGTAATCAAATGCTGAGACTGATTTTCCCCAGGCACAAAGCCCAGACTAACCGTACTGTTCATCCATTCCCGCAGCGTCCCGCCCTCGCAGTAGTCAGTTACCAGATAACGATGCTGCATCCAGTATTCGCAGGCCCAACAGGTAACAATATTTGGATGCTGCAAAGTCAGCAGAAATCGTAGTTCACGTAGAAATTGATGGGTTGGAAATCGATCGTGATCCAACTCCTTCAAGGCAAACAGTTGACCCGTCGATCGATGAACCCCCAGAAAAACCTTCCCATACTGCCCGCGTCCCACCAAACCTAACAAGCGATAGTGCGATCGCCTAGGGCCATTTAAGGCTTTGCCTGACGGGTTGCTCGACCATTGATGGGAAGTTCGGTAAGCGTTCACAGCAGTTCTCTATGCACAGAGTACAGTCATGATCGCGTCATGGGATTCGCGCTTTTCTAGCATGGATTCGATCGTTTCAAGGCGGTTACGAGTTCCAACAACGAAGGTATTACAACTTTCGCCAAGAGATTCACACGTTGTCTGTACGGTATGCAAATCTCGACCGACCAATTGGCTAAAAAATGCTGAAAGAACGCCCGCTTCTAGTGAACAAGCGGTTGCTCTGTAGTCTGAAGGTGCGCTATTTGCAAAGGCTGAATGAGTTGTACGTAAAACAATAAAGCCACGCTGGTGATGGGTTTGGTCAAATTCCATGATTCCCCAACCATAAGTCGCCCAGCAATCTTTTAAGCAGTGTAGAAACTCCGCCATGCTCATATCGACTAGAGGTTTTTTATAATAATCTGTCACTTCGTCTCGAAAGCGCGTGTAAAAATTTTTGCCCCACCAGCGACCACAATTAAATAAAACCAAACTTGTAGCTTGCCCTGTTTCTTTCAGTAATCCTGAATAGATGGCTTCAATGAGTGGAGATGGGATGGCCAGTAACCGATCGCCTCGACGGTTTTCCAGTAGTCCCATTTCCAGATCACCTTGGACGTAGGATTGGCTAGAGTAATAGTGGCCTGGAATGCGGGGCTGGACGAGTAAATCAGCAACGGAAATCATAGTGTCTCCTACAGAAGATAGGGTAAGCAAAAATCGCTAGATTAAAATAGTCCGGCAACGGTGAGAAGCGGCTCGTCGTTAATTTCAACTTGAGCCTCAAATTGCGCTTTAACCCGATCGAGAAAAGGCGTCAAAAGACGAAACTGCTGTGCATTAAGAACGGTCGAAAGCTGCCGACGCATAGCAGTATGCAGGTGACTGTCGATCTCCAAAGTTGCATGAATCTCCATAGACTCCTTAAACCATCCCAAAAAGCGTGAATCCAAATAGGTTGGATCATCCATTAACATCGCCATGGCACAATGCCGCAGAGATAGCATTGCGTGACACAGACTGTTCTCTAGCCGTGCGGTCTGCTCAGAAGGAAAGGTTTGTTCTAGGTTATCTGCGATCGGCTGCATCCAAGCAATTTCTTGATCTCTCAAGGTGCGGTAGAGTCCTGTCCGTTCTTTTAAGGAAGCCATATACTGACTCACTTCTGCGGTTGCCTCGGGTTTTAAATAGCGACTTTCAGCTTCGTGAAATAAGTTCTCAATAACGGGCGTCATGGTGGTGTCCTCATAAGATCTTGTAAAAAATTCAAAACATGTCTGAGAAGTCATTTAATGTGAATGGTGATTCACGATCGGGCTTTGCATTATCGGGCTTTGCATTGTTCACCAAACTCGTCGGAGTCGAGACTTCCATCATGGCTGCCCCATCCCAATTCACGGCAGTCATAAATTGACTAATGGTTAACGAAAGCGACAGCGGTACATTAGGATCGGGACGTTGAAAATCTAGAACGTCATTAATGTCACTAAAGTCTAAAATCGAACTCGATCGCGCATTCGGTCTCTGGGCGACATTATCCCAATTGACGTTACCTAGAAATTGCTGAACAGAAATCTGCTCCCAAAAGGGACGATCGGCAAGTGAGTTCATTTCATTTCTCCAGCACGCAGACGCTTTTCAATGTCCTTGGCAGTTGCACCTTCGTTTAACCAAAATGAAGCAGCATCAATCCGTTCTTGACCCCCGAGAAGAAATTTGCAGTAGGTTTCACCCATGGAATAGCATTGAATTTCAATGCAGCCCAATTGCTTTTTGACCATTTCAGTAAAGAATCCAGAGAAGAGTCCGGCATACAAATGGCAAACAGGTTTACCCACATCCCCTAGGGTCCGTGCTAACGCTGAATCAAAAAGGTTGATGAACATAAAGCCCTGACGCCGATCGCCCATGTCCACTTCCCAACGTCCCCAACCTTGGGCAGCAAAGGGCCACCACCAAGTTTCGAGCAAAAACATTAGGCTGGTTTGGCGAACAGGGCGATCGAACTCTTTTTCAAACCATTTCTCAAAGAAGAAGGCATCTTTCTGGCCCCATTCACAGCCAATGGTATACATAATAGCGGCGGAAGCTTCTCCGACTTCCTCTTCTAGTCCTTCCACTAGACCAATGATGAAGTCTTCCGTTGTGAGAATATTTTGAGCATTGTTCCAGTCAACGATCGTGCCTTTGCTCGATTCAAATTGAAAGAAATCTTTAAAACTATAGTGATTGTGCTTTTTGGCATTCTGCTGTTTAGCAGGGGTCTGATGATCTAAGATGAGCTTCATTGGGTGTGGCGTAGGGTTTTGAAGAGTGAATAGAATGCGCTATTGAACACTACCGAGCAAGCGGCGATTGAGGTCGAGGATGGGAAGAAAAAGCGAGGCTTGCTGAGGGGTTAAATGCTGCTTTACGACTTCTTGCATCGCACTGTAAGTGGCATAGCAACTCTTCTGAGCACTGAATGCACGCATTACCGTCTGAAACCACAAGAGAAATCGATCGCGCAGGGTGTCAGTGTCATCCATCAGAAGTGCAGCGGCGGAATAGCGCCACGTGCGAATGGCATCACGTTTCCATTTGGGTGCGAGATCCACATTGCCGCTGCGGAGAATGTTGGGATCTTGAGCCAGCATTTTTTCTTGAACCTGCTGAATGACGGTCTGCTCAAGTTGTTGGAGTTTTTGGTAGGTCTGAAGGCGCAATTCGTAAGTTCTTAGAAATTCGGGAATAAACCGTAATTCCTCATCGCTTGCATAGCGCCCCTCTGCTTCAAAACTCAGGCGCTGCATTTGGCTCAACATAGATACTATTCCTCCGCAGTGGTCTCTCTACTGAGAATGCCCCGGAATTCAAGGTCACTAACTCGTTTTAAACGCCAAGGACTTCTTTTGCTGCACTGAGGTAGTAGATTCGGTCTTCGTAACCGTTGTAGCCGCCGTTGATGCGGTAGGTAACGGTGTCAACGTCGTCACGATCGGCAAAGGAACTTAGATTGCGCGTACTCCAAAACCACCCCGCACTCCGACAAGCTAGGTCATCATCCGCAAGGCGTGTGGGATGCGCTAAAAGATCAACGCCGAGGGCTTCGCCGCAGTCCCCGTAATTCGTGCGTCCGGTGATTTGAATTAAACCTCGGCCTTTAAATCGAACGCCATCCCCTGCTTCGACGTTGCCTAGGTCATCTCGCCATTCGTAGTCTTCACCAGATGCCAGTTCTTCGAGGTAATTAAAAGAGCCAGACTCGTGACAGAGCTGAGCTAAGAAGTGGGCTTGACGGAGAGGTGTGGTGAGGTCGAATTCTGCCAAGGTGGAAACAAGGTGCGGATAAAGTCGAGTCACTTGATGGGGATCAGCAGCGGGGGCGATTTCGAGAAGTTGATCTAGGGTTAACGTGATGTCCCGGGTATCGATCGCAGGGTCAAGCTCAGGTTTATCTTTAGATTTTCTTTCAGTCAAGAGGTCGGCATAGGGCGGTGCGTCGATCGCCCGATCGCTCTTACCTAGGCCAATACGAAGAACTTCATCGAGCCAGCCATCTTCAGGGCTGAGTGTGCCCACTGGAAGGGCTGTAATTTTTTGTTGAATGAGTCGAGCTGCTTTTTTGCGGGCTTCGGCGATCGGCACATTGGGATATAGAGAGGCGTAGGGGGCTTTGTCCGCAGGTCTAGCGGGTTTGCCGTTGAGTTTCCGCACGACTTCATCCGCTTTGTAGTCTGCGGTTTCCAATGGACGATCGCCCCAACTGGTGAGGAGTTGCATGAGGCGATCGCCGCCTTCGGTGCGCCAGGTTTGGAGTTGTTCTGGAGTGAAGGTAGCCATGGAGTTTTCCTCTAATCGGGAGATTGGCAGATTCATTGACAAATTATTGACAAATTATTGACAAATTGATGACAAATTGATGAGTCTAGGGGCACAGTCTGAGCGTAGTTTTCATAACTTCCTTAGAGTGGACGCAGTTTCCAGAAGATCAACACAAAAATTCAAAATCAGAGATTTTACAGGCCCCAAAGAGGCGTCCCCTAAACTTTCCGTGCATTTTTTGCAGTTTCGCATACACTTGTATCGCAGGAAGTTGAATCACGGTCCGAACGCTATGTGTAGCGTTGAAGTGGGTTGATAATTTGCTGCTAATTTTGGGTGTTGTCTCTACTGACCAATTTATTGCTCTGATTCTTTTTTAGTTAGCCTGTCAAAACCTTTAAAACGCTCATGTATCAAGTCTCTGTCTCTCGTTCATCCACGGCCTCTTCCACTACGTTGCTCCATCCCAGAGTGAAGCAGGCTCTAGCATACTTAGATTGCTATTTGGAAGATGAGCTATTGAGGTATCGGAGGGCAAAATCAGGTTCGCAGGTGGCACCTTCTTCGGCAAGGGCGATGCGATCGGACGATCGGGCTAAGGGAGGCATCGAGCTAACTCAATTTGTGCCGATCGATGCATTGCCGAAGCGAAAGCAGTCCGATGACCTGGGTGATGCACTGGGTGAGTTGGAAATGCCATTAGCGACGGATGTATTCGCAGGTCTAGCGGTGATTCCGGAAGATGGAGAAGCGCATGAGGAGGCTTATTCACTGGATGATCTGATGAATCATTCCGGTATGGAGATTGTAGACGATGGCTATGCTTCTTCCGATGATTATTTGGAATCTTCTGAGGAGTTACTGCGAAGCTTGGCTCAAGAAGAGGCCAATGTGGAGCATGAACGCAACAGCTTGGAGAGTTTGCTAACGCCCTTTGGAATTGGCTCCATGATGCTGATGCTGATGGGGAGTGGGATGTTTGGTTATTTGGTGATGAATCCTTCGACCTTTACCGCATTGGGTTCGGGGTTGAGTCGAATGGTGAGTGGCCTACGAGGTTCCGAACCGACTGCGCCTCCTGTTGTGGCGGTTGCGCCTGCTCAGGGCGGCGGCGAGGTTCCGAAGGAAAGCAGTGAATTTATGGATTTGAGCTTGAAAAACTTGGTGGTAATGGGGACTCAGGGTAAGGGGACTGCTGCGCTACGCCTTCCCACGACGATCGCACCCCAGACCAATGCACCTGGCTCTATTGCTCAGCCTGGAATGCCGACGGTGATCGTGCCTGGACAACCTGCGAATGTTGGAACGAATGGGACAACGGCAGTTGTGGGCGGTGCCACACCTCAAGCCACACCTCAAAGTGATGCTGCGCCTGGTAATGTTGCGCCTGGTAATGTTGCGCCTCAGCCTGTTGCAAAGCCAAAGCCGTCGCTTTATCGCCCAGCACAGCCGCAGAAGGCTTACAAAGCGCCTGGGCGATCGGCAGCGCCTCAGCCTGTGCGCACCGTAGAATTACCTCCGGCTCCTTCGACGCCGACCTCAATTCCGCCTGTAGAGACTGCTCCAGTGCCCGCAACGGGTGGCTATCGAGTTGAAATCCCCTATACGGGAGACACAGATCTGGAGCGGGCGCAGAAGACAGATTCGGGAGCTTACTTTAAGAATGGTGAGAATGGTGCAGTGATTCAAATGGGTGAAACCTATTCTAGTCGCGAGGCGGCAGAGGCGAAGGTGCAGCAGTTAAGGCAGCAGCTGGACGATGTCAAGGAGAAAATGTCGAACAACATCGAACGCGTCGTATCTCGAGGGGAGAAGATTGAGTCTTTGGTGGACAGAACCGAAACGCTGGAGAGTTCGTCGGCTGCCTTTTACCAGCGAGCCAGAAAACAACAACAGTCGACGGTCGGCGGGTTCCTAAGCGGCTTGTTGTCGCCGTTGTTCAGCGGACAGCGAAGCGACGAAAATCCAGGCGCCGTCATGGGCGGCGATCGGGACGGACCCAGTCGGATCGTCGGCCAATCATCGCCGCCGCCCCCGCCCCCGCCCCCGCCCCCAAGCGACCCTCGCGACGGGATCCGCGCGTCCTTTCTTGTCCAGCGCGACGCCCTGGCACAGCGCTGCCGCGAGATTGAGGCTGAGAGGGCCGCCCTCGCACGCGACGCGGGCGCCGATGCTCTACACGCCGGAACCACTGCCCGCCACCGCAGCGCCTCGTCCTTGCCTCCTCCCTTGTCGTCCGTGGACTACACGCAGCTGCCGGTGCGTCTGGACGCGGCGCTGGAGAGGCTGGACGTCGAGGGATCACTGCGGCCGGCCATCATCAACGTGGGCAAGACGTGGACGAAGCGGTCGCAGGCGGGCCTGCTGACGGC
>JANMIS010000646.1:0-2869 GCA_031375925.1 Synechococcales cyanobacterium OTE_70_concoct_197_sub | reverse complement strand
CGGCAGTAGACTGCGGCCCTCGACTTGCAGCTTCAATTCGTCTGCGATTTTCGCTCCGGCAATTTCCGATACCGTCAAAAAGAAATCGACATGAGCGGTGAGTGCCGAACAGTCGGCCGGCTTGATTGTGCCCGGCCAGCGCCAAAAAGAATTCGCACGCGTTCCGCCAATCCATGCCGTCCCCTTTGCGCCGCGCATTCCTGCGTTAAAAACCTTTACGCCCGCGGTACCTCCATTGTCGTTCATGAAAACTACAAGCGTGTCTTTTGTAATTCCCAACGCGTCGAGCTTTGCTAAAACCTTTCCCACGTTCTCGTCAATGTTGTGAAGCATTCCGAAAAAACTTTCGGTTTCGGCGGTCAAGCCTTTGCCCTCGTATAGGGCTTTGTCTTCCGGACGAGCTATGTACGGACCATGAGGTGTGTTTGACGCGATGTAAGCAAAAAAGGGGTTGCTGCTTTTGTGTTGTGATTCGATCCATTTAGTCGCTTGTTCAAAGTAAAGATCCGCGCAATACCCCTTGGTCTTTTCGAAAACACCGTTGTGCAAAAGAGCCGGATCAAAATACTTGTTGCCTGGTGCATCACCGCATGACCCTGGATAAATCTGTCCGACACCGCCGCCGCCATGGATGAAGACCTCGTCGAAACCTCGGCGATTCGGTTGATAATCGGCTTCGTCACCTAGATGCCATTTGCCAAAAATACCGGTCTTGTAGCCGTTGCTCTGAAGGACTTGTGCAATAGTCGTTGCGGAAAGCGTGAGCCGTTCTCGCTCCAGGATGGTATGCGTGACACCGTTCTTGAACTCGTGTCGTCCTGTCATGAGCGCGCTGCGGGTCGGGGAACACGTAGGACTTACGTGGAAGTCCGTGAATCGTACACCTTCGCTGCGAAGCCTATCGAGATTGGGCGTTTTGAGTATGGGGTTGCCGTGGGCGGAGATGTCCCCATAACCTTGATCGTCCGTCAGCACGAAAAGGATGTTGGGGCGTTTTCCCGCAATACTTTCTGCCAACAACAGGGTTGGCAAATACAAAAACCAAGCAAAGGCGATGATGAAGGCGAATTGTTTCATAGTGATCTGCAAAACAGGTGAGGTCAAAAAGGATCAAAACATATCCATGGCCCATGATACAGATTACCGCGGCAACGGGGATGATTAGGGGCTGGATTTTGGGCACCACGTGTCCGTGGCCGGTACTTCCGTGTGAAACACCACATCAATCGGACGTAAAGCCGTTGGCATGCCTTATGCCCTCGAGTTTATCTCGGTGGATGGTTACCCGTTCCCTTCTAGGAAGCTGCGATGGTGGCGGAGCCGAGAAGTGTCAGAAAAACCGATTTAGCGAGAACTGCAAACATAGCGGCTTGTGCAGCTAAAAGCTAAAATAGTCTATACTGCAAGGGCCGCGCAGAGTAATTGAAATGACTCCCCTCCTTCCCGAACCATTCGAGATTCATTTTGAATCCACCCGAGCTAAACGCCTTCGCCGGCTTGCATCGCGCATCAACGCGGAATTGGCAATGGGTTCTTGGGTTAATGCTCTTCTTTTTTGGATCTCCGGCTTTGGCGTCTAACGAGCCAAAAGATAGTGGAATGGTGTACTTCGAAAAACATGTCCGGCCGTTGTTGGCTAAGCACTGCTATCAATGCCATTCGAAGCGATCGAAAGAAGTCGAAAGCGGGCTACTGCTCGATAGCCGCGCTGGTTGGATGGAGGGGGGTGAAAGCGGTGTGAGCATCGTCCCTGGCGATCTCGATGCGAGTCTACTCATTCGAGCCGTGCGGTACACGGATCAGAGCCTCCAAATGCCTCCGGTCAAATCGCTTTCATCCGAAGACATCGCGCACCTCGAGAACTGGGTTCGCATGGGAGCGCCAGGGCCCCAAGAAGTTGACACCACTTCTTTAGACAACCCGTCCGATCCTATCGCCGGAAAAGATCATTGGGCCTACCGCCCGCTTGGATCCTTTGTGGGTGGGTTTCCGAAGTTGCAAAATCCGGTTGATTCGGCGCTATCGTCGATCGATGTGTTTATACAAGCAGGGCTTGAAATAAATCGATTGCAGCCTGTTCCTGATGCGAAACCAACGGACCTTTTGAGACGAGTATACATTCACCTTCTCGGTGTACCGCCATCCTCCGAAGAAGTCGAAGCATTCCTGATCGATTCATCCCCGAACGCTTTTGAATCCATTGTCGATCGCCTTCTAGCATCGCCTCAGTTTGGCGAGCGGTGGGGACGCCATTGGCTTGACTTGGCTCGCTATTCGGATTCCAACGGGCTCGATGAAAACTTCCTTTTCCGGGAGGCATGGCGATATCGCAATTGGGTATTTGCACGTGTGAACCAAGATAAGCCCTTCGATCGTTTCCTCTTAGAGCAGCTTGCCGGTGATCTTTTGCCTTATGACTCGATTGAGCAACGAGACGATCAACGCATTGCGGCTGGTTTCTTGTCGATCGGCCCTAAAGTCCTCTTGGGTAACAACGAAAATAACCAGCGTATGGAAGTTGCGGATGAGCAGATCGATACAATCGGACGAGCGGTTCTTGGACAGACACTCGGCTGTGCACGATGCCATGATCATAAGTTTGACCCTATTCCAACGGCGGACTACTATGCCATCGCCGGAATCTTTGTTTCGACCAATGTAATGGAAAAGCGACGTATGCTCGGAGAGCAGCGGGTTATGGAGCGTCTGGCCGGGCTAGGCATCCACGGAAGCTCCGAGAATGATGCTTTCGAAGCCTATTGGCGTGCTCAACCCGAATGGAAGAAGCAAAAAGAGCAAGCCGCAGCGGCCTTGAAAGCGTTACAACAAAACGCGTGCGAAGAGCTTGCCGATCTACTGGCTGGCCATG
>JANMIS010000636.1:0-2224 GCA_031375925.1 Synechococcales cyanobacterium OTE_70_concoct_197_sub | reverse complement strand
AGCAATATGGCTCAACTACATCATCGGGATGTACATCTAGCTGCTGCTCTTCAAAGCAAAGAGCCATGGGATTTGATTATTATTGGCGGTGGTGCGTCGGGCGTTGGAGCAGCCTTAGACGCAGTCGAACGCGGGCTGACGGTCGTTTTGTTGGAAGTTTCCGATTTCGGAAAGGGGACATCGAGTCGTTCAACGAAGCTGATTCATGGTGGTGTTCGCTATCTGCAACAAGGAAACGTTTCACTCGTTCGAGAGTCACTTCGCGAACGAAGTCGGCTACTTCGAAACGCGTCTCATCTGGTTCATCCGCTCGAATTCATCCTTCCCTGCCGTAGTTTTGCAGAAACCGCCTTCTATTGGATCGGCATGAAGGTTTACGACGCGCTTGGCTTAGGCCGAGAATTCCATGCCTCCAAACGTCTATCCAAGGATCAGATTTTAAGAAAGCTACCAGCACTTTCGCCGGTTGGTTTGAACGCAGGGATATCCTATTTCGATGGCCAGTTTGATGACTCACGGTTGCTGGTGAACATGGTGCAATCCGCCGCTGAACGAGGTGCGAGATTGATCAATGGTGCTCGAGTGATCGAGCTTACAAAAAACGGAAAGATGCGAATTGATGGTGTCTCGTTTCGCGATGAAGAGACTGGAATCATTCATCAGCTTCATGCTAAGTGCGTAATCAATGCGACCGGGCCTTTTTGCGATGCTATTCGGAAACTCGACCGGCCAGAAGCAACGCCACTTGTGTCGGCCAGCCAAGGCATACATCTAGTTTTGCCTCGCTCATTTTTCCCAGGCGAAACAGCTCTCATAGTGCCGAAGACCAGCGACGGTCGCGTTATGTTCATCATACCTTGGCACGGTCACGTGTTGCTCGGAACCACTGATACACCGATTCCGAGTGCGTCGTTCGAACCCGCCGCATTGGATAGCGAGATCGAATTTTTGCTGGAGACGGCGGCTACGTACATGCAGTTGCGTCCGTGTCGAAGCGACTGCTTGAGCGTCTTTGCTGGAATCCGACCGCTCGTAACGGGCAGTCGAGGTGCAAAGACAGCTTCGCTTTCTCGCGATCACACGATTGAAGTTTCGCCACAAGGTCTATTGACCATCACCGGTGGAAAATGGACGACCTATCGTCAAATGGCACAAGACTGTATCGACCGTGCGATTGCAATGATCGGTTGGGAAAAAGTACCGTCGAAGACTCACGAATTGCGACTTCATGGTTGTCCCAAGAATTTAGAGCCGTTGGAAACCGATGATCTTAGACTGGCAACGTACGGCACCGACGGCCCGCTCATTGAAAAACTGATTCGATTGCAACCGGAACTTGGAGAGCAGCTTCATCCGGACCTACCTATTCTCGCTGCTGAGGTGGTTTGGGCTGTTCGATACGAATGGGCGAGAACCGTTGAAGATGTGCTTGCGCGTCGGACGCGGGCGTTGTTTCTGAATGCTCGAGCCGCGATCGCAATGTCACCCGCGGTTGCTCGTTGGATGGCCGCAGAACTGAACCGCGACCCGAGTTGGCAGTCGGAGCAAACGATTGCTTTTGAATCGATTGCAAAAAACTTTGTGATTTCTCCTTAACCACCAAAAATTCGTCAGCCAGTAGCATGTTATATAATTCCACCCAATGAGCCTGGATTAATCGCGTGGGCAACGACCCGCGTGGGAAGCTTTGATTACCCCTTACGCGCGGCCCGATGGGCACGCGGTTAAACGAACCCCCCCTAAAAGCAAAGTAACCAACCTATGAATCCCTTCGTTGCTGAATTCCTCGGAACCCTGATCCTGATTCTTTTAGGAAACGGTGTCGTCGCCAACGTCGTCCTCGCGAAAACGAAAGGGAATGGCGGTGGTTTAATTGTCATCACCGCGGGTTGGGGTATCGCAGTCTTCGTTGGAGCCCTTTGCGCTGCGAAAGCCAGCGGTGCTCATCTCAACCCGGCGGTCACGATTGGTCTTGTTGCGGCAGGTAAATTCGGTGCCAGCAAGGCGATCGAGTATGTCATCGCTCAAATGCTCGGCGCGATGGTGGGTGCGGCAACCGTCTTCGCTTTTTACCGAGCACACTTTATCGCAACCGAAAAAGCAGACGACAAGCTCGCATGTTTTTGCACGTCGCCTAATATACGTGGTGCGATGCAGGCGTTGTTTTGTGAAGCCGTCGGGACTTGCATTTTGGTATTTGCGATTCTACTGAGCGAAGCGCCCG
>JANMIS010000620.1:0-4465 GCA_031375925.1 Synechococcales cyanobacterium OTE_70_concoct_197_sub | reverse complement strand
AGTCTTCAATCTCAACCCACCGCTGCAAACAAATCCGCAAATCCCTTCTCTTCCGCCTCCGCTGAAGCCACAATCTCCAAAATCTTGTTCCGAGCCTTGTCATCAAAACAAGCCTCAACACAAACCTGGGCCACCTTCGTTCGTGGAATACTCCCTTCAAACAGCGAATCCACACCCTTCATGACAATCCGATCGTCGTTATCGTCATTTTTCAAGCCGCCAGGACGAACGATCGTATAGCTTAGGCCGCTGCGTTGCAGATATTCCTCCGCCCACTTCTTCCACACCAAAATCCCCCAGAAAAGATTAAGCGGATGCAGCAGCTTCGACACACAGAGTGACGTGACCAAAACAAATTGCTCAACGCCCGCAGCCTTCGCCGCATTCACCAAGTTCTTCGTCCCCTCAAAGTCCACGAGGTAAGGCTGCGTCGGGTCGATGCTAGGCTTTGCTCCTGTTGCACAGAAGACCACCGTACAGCCGTCTAGCGCGCCCTTGAGGCTATCTGCCCGCAAGACATCCCCTGTGACCACCTCAACGCCCTCAGGCAAAAGACTCGCAGCTTTCGAAGCATCTCGCACAAATGCCCGGACTTCAATGCCGCGATCGACTAACTGTTTAACAATTCGGCGACCTGTTTCACCAGTCGCGCCCGCAACAAATGCTTTCATCTTTCTTTTTCCCTGTGGCAATACGGTCAATTCCAGGATACATTAGCCAATGGAGCCGTTGAAGTCGGTGATTTCGCCAACTGCATGGAAGATTACCCTAAGCTACGCTAGAACCTCATCTATCAGGTTCCCGGCCCTCAGGAGAATTTCATGCAAGCGCAACCCACTCATTCCGGCTATTCTCCTAATTGTGAACCTTCTCTGAGCTTGGGACCCGTGAACGATATCGTTCAATTTAAAAGTCGTTTTGTAGACTACATGGAGATGTATGCTCCGGCTTCAATGGTGGCCGAGTATTTAGACCAGCATTCGGAGTGGTTCCGACGTTGTGCTGAACCGATGACCGTAGAACCTGTGGGTAAGACGGGTTACATCTTGGCGGTCGGGCGCTATGGGTCGTTAGGCTTTGAACTGGAGCCAAAGATTGGGCTGAATCTGCTGCCAGGAGAGAATGGCGTGTATCGCATTGAGACGATCCCAGTTCCAGACTATGCGCCCCAGGGCTATGATGTGGATTTCAAGGCGGCGATGGAGCTAGTGGAGCACGATCGTACAGACCAAGATACCGATGCCCCCGCTCGGATGACCAGAGTTCAGTGGGACTTAGATCTCACGGTGTCAATTCAGTTTCCGAAGTTTATTCAAGCGCTGCCGTCAGGGTTGGTTTTGGGAACGGGCGAACAGCTTTTAAAACAAATTGTGCGACAGGTTTCGCGGCGATTGACCCATAAGGTCCAGGAAGATTTTCACAGCTCCCGTAACCTGACTTTTCCTAAGCAAGCTCGAAAGTGGTTTTTTCAGTAAACAGACACGCTACTGCAACCCAACGGAACTTCCTTTCCAATCTTGTTGCGATTGGGTGAGAACGTAGCGAGCGACGGCTTCAATTTCGGCAGAAGTTAGATTTTCACCAAAGGCTGGCATCGCATTTTTGCCGCCCGTGACTTGCATTTTGATCGCAGCGATCGAATCCATGGCGTACTTAGCTAAGGCATCCTTCGAAAGATTTTTTTCCGCTAAGATGACATTATTGCCGCCAATGTGACAAGCGGCACAGTTTGCAGTAAAAACTTTGGATCCCAAAGTCGGCGCGATGGGGACGGGCGCTGGGAATGGTGTGGATTCAGCGTTGGCCATGGGAACGATCGTAAAACTAAGGCACAGAACCAAGGTGATCGCCACACATTGATGCCCCAGTCGAGCGAAGGCAGTAGAGACCGAAAAAGCTTTAACTAAATGCTGGAAGCTTGCGATCAAGCGTTGAAAAAATGTTTGATCCGATCGCGCCAAGATTCCCACTCGATTTTCTCCGTGAGCAATTTCCTTAACAACACTATACCAAGTCCTTATCTGATTATGGAGAATATTTGTAGGGCAATAGCCGCCCTGCACTGTCTAATTTATTACAGTTTGGAACTTTCTAAGTAATGCTTTCCTCACAAACAAATAGGGGAGAAAATACTCATTCTCTCCCCTACCTATATTTTCAGTATTCTAGTCTAAGTAGTAGCCCGACAGACTAGCTTGCGACAACAATTTTACCGACCATGCCAGCGCCACGGTGGGGCATGCAGAAGTAGTCGTAGTTACCTGCGGGAGCATCAGCAGGGAAGGTTACGGAGAAGCTCTTACCTTTTCCTTCCAATCCTTTGTGAGAAAGAGATGCGGCCAGTGCGGCATCGCCAGGAGTCTTGCTAAATTGGACGTTGTGAGGAGGAAGTGCCCCTACATTCCAGGTGACGGTATCGCCGGGTTTGATGGTTGCGATCGCAGGCTCAAAGACTAATCCTTTAGCGCCACCCATAACAATGGTGATTTCCGCTGCGGAAGCTTCAGAGGCATTCATGAAGAATGTTCCAACTACCATCACTAGAGCCACTGAAAAAATCACGAATTTACGTGCTGCGGACTTTAAAAATGTCATGTCGTTCCCTCGAAAGAAAGGTTTCTTAACGGCAAGTATAACTTAGACGCCCTGTCATAGATGAAGAAATTCTGTAGGGGAAACCGCTTTTTCTAACGATCGGATCCAGATTTGTCATCTATTCTTAAAATAAATCCGAGGTTCCCCAGCCTGGAGCTTTTTCGGCAGCTCTCAATACAAAGGCCGCGATCGTCTCAACCTCATTCTGGCCCAACCAAGCTTCTTTGATTTCCCGACAGCCGTAATTGTCGTCTTCGCCATCATAGCCAAGCGGATGACGCATGTAGGCAACGAGAGATTCGATCGTGTCGCGGGGCGGAGTTGCGCCTTGAAGGGCCGCGAGGGAAAGGGGCAGCTCCGGGCGAGAGAGCGTGGCACCGCCGACATGACAGCTTTGGCAGTTTTGACCAAAGAGCGTTTTGCCTTGCAGTAAGGTGGTGTAGTTAAAATCTTGGGTTTCGCCCCCAGAATTCTTGACCACTTGGGCGATTTCGTCGGGTTGCACTTTGAGATACTGGGCAATGTAGGGATCGGGGGCGGCAGCGGCGGGGACGATCGGATGAATCATCAAAAAAACAGAGACCAGCAAAATTTTGAAGGGGTTCAACCCAAGGCTAATTGATCTAAATCCAGTTCTAATGCGTTGAATCATGGAGCCTGCTGCCAGAAAGGGGCGTCAAAATGGGTGAGATAGACATCTATAAAAAACCGACGCTAGGTTTAGTTAGCATCGGCTTCTTAATATTAAGTCTTGTAACGCATCAATTCAAGCAACGCCCGAATTCAAAGCTTATCGACTTTGAGGTTTCCGAAAATTTAGTAGAAAATCTTCCCGCCGCCCCAACGATCGCCCACAACCTTAGGTTGCATCAGGATGTGGCCTGCAATGACCTTAAGATCTTCATCGGTTAGGTTCCGCATTTCAGGAAAGGTATCCTTGCTCTTCAGGCTTGGGTGCATTTCTGCAATTTCCTGAACGCCATCGTAGCTCGTTGGATTTTTCATGTAGTCCACGAGGGAGACGATGCTGTTCCGAGGTGGAGTGGCAAGGTCAAGTGCTTCGGGATCGAGGCCCACGTTGGGGTCAGTTTTGGTGACGCCACCTGCATGGCACTGGGCGCAGGCATATTGAAACAGGCGCTTCCCTTCAGACACCTGCTTCAGGCTTAAGGTTAACGTTCCACCGTCGGGGTTGAGGGGGACGGTCCGAGTTGCAACGTCCATTTCGGCAGCTTGCGCTGCGGGGACAACTTGGAAAAGGAAGACGATCGCAGCAATCGCAATCCCTAACAATTTTTTAAGCATGGTTCTCCTTCAGACGTCCTCGGTTCAGACATAACACAACAGTTCTCTACTGATTATTATCACGGGAAGAGGCAACGAAACGCTGTTTTCTTAGAGAAGACTGTTACTTTTCGTTACATTGGCAGCGCACTTACTGGGGAGTAAGTTGGGGGGCGGGGTGGAGGGTGATGAGTTGGGCGAGGGTCTTTTTAAGCTGGGGACGAGAAACTATGGTATCAACAAGGCCGTGGGAAAGCAGGTATTCGGCGGTTTGGAAGTCGTCGGGTAGTTTTTCACGGAGGGTTTGTTCGACTACACGGCGTCCAGCGAAGGCGATCGTTGCTTTGGGTTCCGCAATAATAATGTCACCCAGCATGGCGAAGCTAGCCGTTACGCCGCCCGCTGTGGGATGGGTAAGGACGGGAATGTAGAGGAGACGCTCTTGGCGGTGGCGCTCTAAGGCACCCGAAATTTTGGCCATTTGCATCAGGCTCAACATGCCTTCCTGCATTCGAGCACCGCCGGACGCACAGATGATGATGACAGGAAGGCGCTCTACGGTGGCGCGTTCGATCATGCGGGTAAG
>JANMIS010000588.1:0-4500 GCA_031375925.1 Synechococcales cyanobacterium OTE_70_concoct_197_sub | reverse complement strand
TTGCAATATTGGGGTTCGCAATAAAGTTCGCCGTCTGTCCTGCATTCACACCAAACTGTTGAAAACTGTGGAATTGATTGTTGCCCGCTTGAGTCCCACCGCTGATATTAGTTTGATTATTCTGGGTCTGGATTAGGGTTCCCGTGCCATCGATCGCAGGCGTAATCTGAGCGGTTACGCTTTTCGTCCCAAACGCAAAAAACAAGGGAAGTAAAACGAAAGCAGCGAGATGACGACGGTTGGGCTTTATGGGGAGAGGAGTTCAAGAGAACATGAGATAGCCACACTATAATTCCCATGGCCCTCAGAAACTCACAATGCAGATGTATTTCGTTACATCTATTCCCGTCTACTAAAAATCGCCAAGCCCTGAAATTCAGATTAGTCTGTAAGGAGTCGGCAAAGAATTGTTGAGATTTCTGATTGAGTGCTTAGACTAAGATTTCCTAATTCGCGACGAATCATGGATTGACGCAATGTTATTAAATGGTCAAGACGAAGTGTTGATGGCTTTTGAAGCCCGCTGAGTGAGAAGTCAAGATGCTGAGGCTGAAGCAGAATATCTGTAGTGAGTGGAATGCTTGGAATGCGACTGGTGATGAGCGCAAAGATCATGTGTTGGTAGCTGCCGATCGCTTTTGTCAGACAGTAAGCTGGGCGAACTTTGCTGGAGGAGAGATCGTCAAAGGGAAATTGAATAAGAACAATCTTACCCTTCATGGCTAACTGGATTTCCGTCTGCGAGAGTGTAAATATCTTCTTCAGGATCGCTTAAGAAGGCGAAGCTGGGGTTGGTCGCGATCGCATTTTCCCATTCTCCAACATCCATATCATCGTCAGAAATTAACATAATAATCCGGACTCGACTCGGCTTTTCTTGGGGGCGAGGCCTATCAAGTTGGAGTTGCCCTTGGGTGTTGAGGGTGCCTGTAGCTTCGATCGCACGCATGGTTGGTTCATAATGAATGAGTGCTTTCGATTATAACGGGATCTTATGGAGATTCGACACCGATCGACACAGGTGAAGAATCTCCAATTGCGATCGGTTAACGAGCATCTACAGCCGAATTTTGGTCATCGGTTTGGTCCCGCTGGAACCGCAGGATGGGACGCCTTTGTAACCATCATTGGCGGATGAACTGTTAGCACCTCTTTCGACGCAAAGGACTGTTTTTCCGTTGCTGGGAAGCACGATCGGTTTCTCTGGGTTTCGGTTTTCGAGGTTACGAGTGCGATCGTCTGTTTTGACGTCTTTCTTGACGATCGGAGTATTGGGTGGGCTGGTGGGTTGAGTTGGGTTGATTGTAACGGGGGCGGGATCGTTGGTGAAGGTGAATTGGGCGGTTTGAGCCATGCCGTTGACTTGGATTGTTCCGGTGTAGGTTCCTGGCGTTGCATTTGCCGTGAGGGGTGTGGTCACTAATCCATTTACGTTAGTGGTGAGGACGATCGAATTTACGCCACCTGTGAAGAGGCCGCTGGCTCCATTACTGGGTAAGGTCAGGGCGACGGCTCTGTTGGCGATGGGATTGCCGTACTGGTCTAGGACTTGGACTTGGAGAGCATTAGTAAAGGGTTGACCAACGATCGCAGTTTGGGTGTTGTTGGTTGAGAGGATTTGGGTGGGCTTGTCGGCGATGTTGGTGAGGGCGAAGTCTGTGCCTTGAGTAATGCCTGTTACTTTGCCGATCGCGGTGAAAGCTCCCGCTTTGGTGTTGGCTTTGATGGCGATCGTGGCGACTCCATTTACATCGGTAACAGCGGTATTAGTCGTAAAGATTCCGCTGGCTCCAGTGCTAGGAACGGAGAACGTGACGGTGCTGTCTTTAATCGGATTTCCAAACTTGTCGGTAACTGTTGCAATTAAATTATTCGTGAAGTTGGTATCGACTACTGTGCTTTGTCCTGAACCCGAAGTCGTTGTGATGTTTTTTGCAACGTCAGCGAGATTCGTTAAGGCGAAGTCGGCGGTTCCGGTGACGTTCGTGGTGGAACCCTTTGCTGTGAAAGCTCCCGCTTTGGTGTTGGCTTTGATGGCGATCGTGGCTTTACCGTCCACATCTGTAACAGCAGTATTGGTGGCGAAGATTCCGTTTGCCGCCGTTCCAGATGCACTGAAAGTTACGGTGCTGTCTTTAACGGGGTTTCCAAACTTGTCGGTGACTGTTGCAACTAAGTTGTTTGCGAAGTTGGTATCGACGATCGTATTTTGTCCCGACCCGGAAGTCGTTGTGATGTTTTTGGCAACGTCAGCGACATTGGTTAAGGCAAAGTCGGCGGTTCCAGTTACGTTCGTGGTGGAACCCTGCGCGGTGAATAATCCAGCTTTTGTATTGGCTTTGATGACGATCGTGGCTTTACCGTCTGCCCCTGTTATTACGGTATTAGTCGTAAAGATTCCGCTGGCTTCAGTAGAAGGCACAGTGAACGTCACAGTGCTGTCTTTAATCGGATTTCCAAATTCATCAGTAACGGTTGCAACTAGATTATTCGTGAAGTTGGTATCGACTACTGTGCTTTGTCCTGAACCGGAAGTCGTTGTGATGTTTTTTGCAACGTCAGCGAGATTGGTTAAGGCAAAATCAGCAGTTCCGGTAACGCCTGATATACCACCTTGTGTTGTAAATGATCCAGCTCTGGTGTTGGCTGTAATATTAACCGTCGCATTTCCGCTCGTATCTGTTGTGGCTGTGGTCGCGGCCAAAATTCCACTTGCACCGCTACTGGGAACGCTAAAGCTCACCGTTGCGCCCGAAATCACATTGTTAAACCGATCGCGTACCGTCACTTGCAGGGCTTGAGCATAAGCGTTATTCACGACTGCATTCTGCGAGGTTCCGCCTGTTGCTGCGATCGAGAAAGGCACATCTGGAGTATTGGTTAAATTGAACGTTGCCGTTCCTGTGGCTCCTGATGCTTCTGCTAAGACGGTGTAAGTTCCGGCAGTTGTCGTGGCCGTGGGTGTGAGGTTAGCGTTTCCTAAAGTGCTGATAGTTGCGGTGCGGAGGCCTGCCGTGATGGTTGCGCCGGAACTTGGAGCGATGTAGGTAACTTCGCCGCCTGCAACAGGCTCGATCGCATTATTTGCTGTGACCGTTGCGGTGATCGGAGTGGTAAAGACTTTATCGACGGTATTGCTTTGTGTGGTTGTGCCTGTTGCCGCGATCGTAAAGCCCTGGGATTCAAATGCGCCAATGTCCGTAGTGCCGAATCTTCCCTGACCGCGCTGATCTCGGGTCGGTGATCCTGTGGCTGTGCCTGCGCCGATCGCACGGCTTCCAGGCAGTAAGGCATGAGTTTGTGTGGTACCACCGTAGTTCCCGAGCGGTGCTAGAAGGGGATTGAGCAAAAGTCCTGCTGTTCCTCTAAGGGTGGTTCCATTGAATGAACTATTGAAGGTATCACCCATGCCGATGAGGTTATTGCCTTGATCTGTGAAAGAGTTTGCAACAGCGGCGGCTACATCTGGTGAATTGCCTGTATTGTCGGTGTTGCCTGCGATGATTGTGTTTCTTAGCGTGGTTCTACCAAACTGCGTAGGATTCAGGGGATTTACAGTATTAACGACACCACCGCCGCCATTAGTTGCTGTGTTAGCGCTTACGGTGCTATTAGTCAGCGTAAGGGTGCCATCGTTGCGGATTGCACCGCCGACCTTAGCTGTGTTACCACTGATCGTACTATTGGAGATCGTGGCTGTAGCAGGAATGATGTTGAGAATTGCGCCGCCGCCACTGACGGAACTGCTGTCGCTTTGAGCGGCGTTATCACTAACCATACTATTAGTAATCGTTAAAGTGCCATCATTCCGAATCCCACCCCCATCATCGCCGCTAGTATTGTTACGAATTGTCGATTTATCGATCGATAGTTGATTGCGGTTGTAGATTCCGCCCCCGTCACTGCTGCTACCTGTCGCGATACTGTTTCTAATGATGCTGTTTTGGATAGTCGTATTACCATTGTTGAGAATGCCTGCGCCGCTGGTAGTTGTTCTGCCGTTGGCGATCGTCAATCCATTCAGCACGACCGTTCCCGTACTAGCGATATCCAACACCCGGAATAGATTTGAGCCGCTAACGGTAATGAGGGGTACACCTGTGTATCCGGTTCCGCCTTGTGTCCAGCCATCGATTGTAGTAGCTTTAACAATGCTGGGGAGTGCTGAAGTGAGGGCGATCGTTTGGGCAGAACCGACGGTGCCGATGCTGAATCGAATATCGGTTGGGGAGATGGTGTTGAGTGGGTTGATATTGGTATTTGCAAAGTTGATCGCACTGCGAAGACTTCCGATCGAGTTGTCATCGAAGGTATTGGTAACTAAGGCTGAGTTGGTGGCTTCATAAGAGCCAATATCAATACGTGAGCCTGAATTGAGACCCGTACTTCCCCGTTGTCCACCCCGTTGATCGGTGGTCAAGGTGCTGGTGGGATTGCCTGCATTCAGTGCGGGACTGTTGGCAACGAGGGCATGAGTTTGGGTTGTTCCACCATTGCTAG
>JANMIS010000479.1:0-7394 GCA_031375925.1 Synechococcales cyanobacterium OTE_70_concoct_197_sub | reverse complement strand
AGAGCTATTTTCCGTATTCGTTAGCAAGATTAATGAATGCACTAGATGGGGGTTTTGTCGTTGTGCCCCAGTATTGCCGATCGAAGGAGAGCGACGTCAGATTGGCAGATAGTGACGAAAATAGCGCCAAAAATTCAGTCTAAGTACAACAGAATCCGTTAATAGCACAGCCAGTGTAGAGTTTTTGTCGCCTCCTCTACTTAGTCTCTACCAATGGGGAATTAAACTTCCTATCAGAACGATCGCACGTAGAGAATGGCTGTGTTATTTTAATCGCAAAAATTAGAACGATTTATGGTGTAAAGCTTTTATGGATCATCATATTCTTTATTTGTTAGTTATTGGCTTTCTATTGATGGTTGTCACATTAGGTTCAGGTTGGATTTCGCGCCTCCCTCTTTCCTATTCTATCATTTATCTGATTGTCGGAATTTTGATGAGTCCCTATGGAATTAATCTTATTCAAATTCGCCCTGGAGCTGAGTTTCTAGAACGACTCACTGAGTTAGTTATTCTTATTTCACTCTTTAGCTGTGGGCTTAAAATGAACCGACCGTTGCGGGCTTGGGCTTGGCAATCCACGACTCGGCTCATTGGAATATTAATGCCAATTTGTATTTTTTCGGTGGCAGCGATCGGCTATTGGGGACTAGGCATGAGCGTAGGAGCGGCGGTCTTATTGGGTGCAATTTTGGCCCCGACCGACCCGGTGCTTGCTTCAGAGGTCCAAATATCTCATCCTGACGATCGCGATGAACTTCGGTTTGGGCTAACCTCAGAGGGCGGCTTAAATGATGCGCTTGCTTTTCCCTTTGTTTATTTTGGTTTGCGTTGGCTGAAGGATCCTCAATGGCAAACTTGGGTGACTGAGTGGGTTGCAATTGATTTAGTATGGGCGATCGTCGCTGGGCTTTTTATGGGCGTCATTGTTGCTCGAAGTATTACTTGGGTAGACAAGAAACTTCAGAGATTTCATCGAGTTGATGCTTTGATGGAAGACTTCGTAGGATTAAGTATTATTTTACTGACCTATTCATTGACGGAATTGATCAATGGATACGGTTTTTTAGCCGTGTTTGTAGCTGGCATTACGACACAACGGTGCTACCATGACTCAGAGAAGAATTATTCTCAAATAGAATTTACTGAGACATTAGAGAAGCTCTCTGAAATCGGAATCATTTTGCTATTAGGCTCACTGTTACGCATTGAACCGATTGTAAAATATGGTGGACAGGGACTGATGATAGCAGTTTTATTATTGTTTATTATTCGTCCGATCGGCGCTTGGATTAGCACGATCGGCCAGAATGCCAATCCTGTTCGTCCTTGGTTGTTGGGCTGGTTTGGCATACGAGGTGTGGGGTCACTTTATTACTTATTCTATTCATTAGGAGAAGGATTAAAGTCTGAAGTTGGGGAACAAATCTCTTGGATTACGCTTATTACCATTGTTGTTTCTATTGTGCTGCATGGCATTACTTCGACACCACTCATGAACTGGTACAATCAATATATTGAGACAAGGAATCAACGATCAATCCAGCCAATTGTAGGTAAATAATTTGTTGATCTGTAAAATGATTGAAAATATTTGTAGAGGTATGAAATGAGAAGTGCCTATTTGATTTTTAATCCTGTGGCAGGCCAAGGAGACGCAGAAAAAGATTTGGCAACCATTCGATCGATTTTAGAACCGACCATCCAGCTTGATATCCATCTCACAACTGCTGACGTGGATGCAGATCAGCTAGCTATCTTTGCCGTTCAGGAAGGGGCAGAAGCCATTATCTCCTGCGGCGGCGACGGGACCGTTTCAGCCGTTACGACCGCATTAATTGGAACTGGAATTCCCCTGGGGGTGATTCCCCGAGGAACCGCCAATGCTTTTGCGAATGCTTTGGATTTGCCCCTAACCCTAGAAGCCGCTTGTCAGACTATTTTGGCGGGTAGTACACGGGTGATTGATGCAGCGACCTGTAATGACAAGCCAATGGTATTGCTGGCTGGCGTTGGATTTGAAGCTGAAACAGTCGATCGCGCCGATCGAGAATCTAAAAATAGGTTTGGTCTTATGGCCTATGTTCTGGCTGGATTTGATCAACTTCAGCGATTAGAAAGTTTTAAAGTGACGATCGAAACTGACGATAAAATCATCAACGTTACTGCTTCTGCGATTACCATTGCCAATGCAGCACCACCCACTTCAATTTTGGCTCAAGGTTCAGCCGAAGTTGTTTGTGATGATGGGTTATTAGATGTCACCATCATTGCCCCTGCCAATAAAACTGGCGCGATCGCCGCTTCCTATGATCTTTTGACATCAGCACTCAGAGGAGATGCTTCGACTCGGCCTGATATTGGATATCTGCGATCGAATAAAATAACAATCACAACTGACCCGCCTCAGAAAGTTGTTGTTGATGGTGAAATGACAGGCACCACACCCATCACAATTCAATGTATTCCAAATAGTCTAATTGTCTTTTCTCCTCAGAATGAGCCATTAACCGTGATAGAACGATTAGATGGCTTACCTGATTTAAATGTTGAACTTAAGGAATCTTCCGATGGCGCTACTGATAGCGATCGATCGTTGTGAAGAGATAGTTGTGAAGAAATTGTTGTGATGCCAAATCCTGTTCTCGGAAATGCCCCCTAACCCCAATTCTGGAGGGACATGAGTTTATAACTCCCTCAGCATTCGGGACCGGGGGCGTTCTGGGTTCCAGACCAATCACACCGAATCAGCCCAATCCTTAGCCCAAGCTAGAATGGCATGAACTTGCTCGATCGTCGCCGCTTCTGAATACAATCGCAGCACAGGCTCAGTCCCGCTAAAGCGCACTAATAGCCAGCTTCCGTCCTCTAATCGGAACTTGTAGCCGTCATCAGTTTGAATGGAAAGAACCGCTTTACTGGCAACGGTTTTGACCGGATCATTTTGCAGGCTCGACAATAGAGCATCACGGACAGCCATACTAGACAATGGCAAATCAATCCGATCGTACGCTGCATCAAAGCCTGTTTTTTCTTGAATCGATCGGTGCAATTCTGATAAATCCATGCCCGTAGTAACGACAATTTCCAAAACATACAACGCTGCAAGCAATGCATCTCGTTCAGGAATGTGATGGCCGTATCCAATCCCACCCGACTCTTCACCGCCCAGCAATGCTTTGTGCGCCAGCATTCGATCGGCAATGTATTTGTACCCGATCGGCGTTTCAAAGACGGGCAAGTTATACAGTTCAGCCGTCTTTTCAATCAATCCTGAACCGCTCACCGTTTTGACCACTTCGCCGCTGTAGCCTTTACGTTGCGACAAATGTTCAATCAAAATGGGAATCAAGATTTGCGAACTAAGGAAATTGCCATTGCCATTAGCGGCAGCAATCCGATCGCAATCCCCATCAAAGACCAAACCCACTTTGACTGCATTTGTTTTCACCGTTGGAATCGTTGTTAGCAATTCATGCAAATACTTCGGCAACGGTTCCGGTGCCCCACCCCCAAACAAAGGATCTCGCTGCGATCGGATTTCAGGAACGTCGATGCCCAGCAACTGAGTTAAGCCTGTGCTGGCAGCACCATTCATGACATCTACAAAAACGCGAATTTTGTCGGATTGAATAGCAGTGACGATCGCATCAATGTCTACCAATTTACGCAAGCCTTCGCAATAGCTGGTCCAAGGATTGAACATTGCGAAGTTTCCAGGATTGGTTGCTTGAGGTTTGGGTGGATTAGCAATCAGTGCTTCAACTTTTGCCGTCACTTCTGAAGGCACCGAACCTCCAAAAGCACCTTTGATTTTAAATCCAGAATAGCCACCGGGATTATGACTCGCAGTAATCACAAAGGCCCCCAGCACATTCATTGCTTTCGCCGCCCAACTAAATGCAGGCGTTGGCGCAAAGCACTCCGAAAGCAGCACATCAAAGCCCGCTGATTGAATGGTCTTAGCCGTGGTCATAGCGAAGTCTTCAGACATGAAGCGCCGATCGTAGCCGACGATAATAGTATTGCTACCTGTGGAAGCCCCGTAGGTTTCTTTAAGAACTTGGGCGGCGATCGGGGCTACAAAAACTAGACGCTCAAAAGTAAAGTCAGCGGCGATCAGTCCACGCCAGCCGTCAGTCCCAAATTTAATCGGATTAATAGCTGTGATTCCGAGAGATTGTTCAGCCATAAGAGAAGCGACCTTCTGTAATAAAAATAACCAGCACAATTAAGTAGATGCATGATTATTCTACCGCTCGATCCCCCTCAATTATCCTTATCAAGCGCAATTTAGAAGCCAATTTTTCAGGCTTTGGTCCATTCGCAGAATATGTCGATGCCGATTTGGGCGATCGTGAGTCCGGTGGCGAGGGTGGGATCGATTGTGGTCAATTTCTAAAGTATTCTTGAACTATAAAAGTAGGTCCGATCGCCTTTATGTTTTGTTTTTTGATTCGGATTAATCGATCATTCATCGTTTGACCATCTTCGAGCAAAAAATCAGTCATCTTCGGCGATCGCGCGATCGATCGACTCGCGGTTTTGTTGATAGTAGTCCCAAGCGGCACTAAGATCTGCGGAAGTTATGCCGGGATAGTTTTCTAAAAGTTCAGCGTCGGGTGCGCCCTGTTGACGATAAGCCACTAATGTCCAGACGGGAATCCTGGTGTCACGAATCCGCGCATGTCCGCCACAAATCCCGGTAGTCGATCGGATGGGATTTTGTAGGGTTTGAATATAGGCCAAGGTTGGGTCAATCAGATCTTCGGGCAGGTCAGCGATTCCCGTTCCGGGAGGCTGCGCCAACGTGGAATCGCAAAAATCAAGCCGCTTCTGGTCTCGCTTCGATCGACATTTTGAATCCTAATTCATGAACCATCATCAAAAGGGTTGAAAAATCTAGTTGGGTTTGTTGTGTCAACCGATCGTAGATTGCTTTACGATGCGCCACAAGTTGAACATTTCCAGGCACCAACATCTGTGCTTTCGTAATATTCCGAAGCGCCAACCGAACCTCCTCGATCGATCCATCCTCCAAAACCGCATCCAAGTAAGCCGCTGCTTCTTGCGGGTCTTTCAGAGACTCAATGAGATAAGACTGATAGCTTCTAGTTGTTGGCATTTTCACGTTGGTTGAAATGATTCAAATAGGTTTTCGCAGTCACGATATCTTGATCCTGGGTTCGCTTATCCCCACCGCATAGCAGCAGCAGCACAATCGTCCCAACCTGAGCAAAATAAATCCGGTATCCCGGTCCATAATCAATTCTAAACTCAAATACCCCTTCTCCAACCGATTTTGTATCCCCAAAATTCCCTAATGCAATCCGATCGAGCCGTTTCTTAATGATAGCCCGTGCCTTTCGATCGCGTAGATTGTCTAACCAAGCCAGAAATGGAGCATCCCCCTCTTCTGTTTCATAGGTCTTTAATTCGCGTGGCTGTACATCCATCAGGCTGAGTCTAAATTGAGCAACGATCGCTTCATTGTATATGAGGGGAAAGTGCAAACGCATTTATCAATCGCATTCTTCAGATCAACTTTTGAGTGCGATTCTCTTCACAGAGACACTTCGTGAACGGTCGGGCGATTCCCGTTCCGGGAGGCTGCGCCAACGGCTCTAGTGAAGCGGAAATATTGCAATTGTTTGAGCAGGTGTGATGCTTGTTTTGTAGATGGGACGATCGCGCTATGATAGAACCAGTTAAATACTCGCCGGAAGGCATTTTTATGACTACACAGCAATTGGTCGATCGCGTCGCCAATCTCGAACAAGAGCTTGCCCAAATCAAGACTCTACTTGAGCAAAATATCCCTAACACCATTATCACCACGACCGAACCTTGGTGGAAAAGAGTCGCAGGAACCTTTCCCGATGATGAAGCCACTACGATCGCCGAACAACTCGGGCAGGAATGGCGCAAAAACTACCAAGACGATTTCGAGTTGCCGTAACCAGCAATGTACATCTTCGACACCGATCACCTCAGCATCCTCCAGCGGCAAGGCAATAGTGCCCAAGCTTTAATCAATCGGCTAACACTCAATACCGATCCGATCGCCGCCACAGTCATTAAGCTATGAAGAACAAACTCGTGGTTGGATGAAGTACTTTGCTCAAACCAGGAATCTTGAGCAGCAAGTGATTGCATACCAACGACTTCAACAACATGCCATTAATTATTGCAGCATTACCCTATTACCATTTGACCTGCGATCGTCCGAACAATATCAGCACCTCCGCAAACAATATCCTCGCCTAGACACGATGGATTTAAAAATTGCTGCGATCGTTCTTACTCACAATGCAACTCTCCTAACCCGTAATCAAAAAGACTTTAGCCAAATTCAAGGACTCAAAATTGAAGACTGGTCCGCACCGCTGAGATAGGGCAATATCAGCCGCATTTATTAATCGCATTCTTCAGACCAACTTTTGAATGCGATTCTCTTCACAGAGACCTTTCGTGATCGGTCAGACGATTCCCGTTCCGGGAGGCTTCGCCAACGGCTGTAGTGAAGCGGAGGTTTTGCAATTGTTTGAGCAGGTGTGATGATTGGCTCGTAGATGGGAGGATGTTGTGGCATCAGGATCCTCCCAAAAAGTAGGTCTCATCTTCTCACCACGTAAACCCAAGCGCTATAGCTCACCCGCGATCGCAAGCTTCATCTCCCGCACCGCCCGCTCTAAACCCACTAACACTGCACGACTGATAATAGTGTGACCAATGTTGAGTTCTTCCATACCAGGAAGTTGTGCCACCGGATACACGTTCCAATAGGTCAAACCATGACCTGCATTGATGCGTAAACCCAAAGAACTCGCAATCTCGCAGCCCCGTTTAAGGATTTCGAGCTGCTTGTTGCGATCGTCTTCGCCTTTTGCTTCGGCATATTGTCCCGTGTGGAGTTCAATAAACTTTGCTCCGATCTTCGATGCAGCATGGATTTGAGCCGAGTGTGCATCGATGAAGAGGCTAACAGGAATGCCTGCACTTTGGAGTTTCGTGACGATCGTCGTCATCCGATCGATCGGGCCGACTACATCAAGACCACCCTCCGTTGTGACTTCTTCACGACGTTCTGGAACAAGCGTGACGTAATCGGGCTTAATTTCTAGGGCAATGCCAACCATTTCATCGGTTGCAGCCATTTCTAAATTAAGGTGGGTGCGCACCGTCTCACGCAATAACCGAACATCACGGTCCTGCATGTGACGGCGATCTTCTCGAAGATGAACCGTAATCCCTTCTGCACCCGCCAATTCCGCTAGGACCGCTGCTGCGACGGGATCAGGCTCAACGGTGCGACGAGCTTGGCGAATGGTCGCCACATGATCAATATTGACTCCCAACGTAGGCATGACAGATCCTCTAAGAATTCTCAAAAT
>JANMIS010000462.1:0-4527 GCA_031375925.1 Synechococcales cyanobacterium OTE_70_concoct_197_sub | reverse complement strand
GTCCCGGTCCCGTCGATCGCAGGCACAATCTGTGCGATCGTCCTCTGGGTCCCAAACGTCAAAAGCAGCGGCAGCAACGCGAAAGAAACCGTGTGACAGGAGAGGACTTTCATGGAAGCAGATCTTTTAGGACGACATCCTCAGTCTTCCCCAAAGTTAGCTCAAATCTAAAATTCGGCTATCTTCTTCAGCCGCGTTTAAAAAATGATGCATTAATAAAAAGCCCACGATCGTCCAAGTCTGATACGTGCGTGCCTGCTGCCCAATCCAATGGGCCGTCGGGCCATCGTGATATTCTGCCCACTGCTGGTCTGGTAATTGCCGCAGCATTAACTCGTAGGCGTTTTTTAAGAATGATTTCACACTATATTTTAAATCCTCTGGCAAACTCTGGCTCTGACGCTGCATTGCAATACATAAAAACCAAGTCAACGAGGGCCAATGTCCACCATTGTGATAACACCAAGGTAAATTCTTGCGATCGTAACCTGTCTTCTTCCGCCAGTCTGAATCTTCTAACGGCGGATGACAAATTCTGAGGGGCATTTGTGCGACTAAATGGTGTTGGTTTTGCATCACTAATCGAAAGAGCGATCGTTGCTGGTTTGGGGTAATCAAATCAAAGATGGCACCCAAACAGTTACCTAACGAAAAGAACCGAAAATCCGGCCTTCCCGTCCGAATATTTCCAATCAAATACCCACCCCGATCGCCTAACCATTCCTGAAGCCAATGGGGAATGCTTTCAGTTTGAATATTAAATTCATTTTGAATACCTGTACCATATTGTTCTGTCGGGCGACGACGTAAGACCTGCACCGTTTTACTCGTTACCCAATAATGCTTTAACAAATGCCGCCGCAGTTCCCGCGCATAGGAAATGCAATCGTGAGAGGTATGGGATTGGGGACCTGCATAGCGCAATAAGTTCGCAGCACTTCGCAATGCACCATACAGCAGCGCTTGAATTTCCAATGGCGCACCCCAGACATCTAGGGGCCGATCGATCATAAAGGCTCCATCAGGCACATACAGCGTTGGCGCTTCCCGAAACGAAGGTCGCAAAATCAAGTCCAAAAACTTCTGAATGCCACTTTGTACCGCAGGCTGGGTGGGCCAGTCCCGATCGCCGCTATGCTTCACGTAGGCATTGGCCAGCACAACCCACCACAGCGTCGCATCCACCGAAATAACCCGTCCGATCGCCCGCTGCCCATAGTCCGCCACCAACACCCCATCATGCTCCACAAAACTGGTGGGAAAAATGCCCCGAGTCTGAGGCGTTTGGCTTTGAAGAGAAAGGCAGGTGGTGAGGAAGTTTTTAACCGCGTCGTACTTCTTTTGTAATAGTAAGTATGCCATTACAGGCACATTATCCCGAATGAAGATCTCGCAATAGTTTAGATCTCCGCCTTCACTCCGGCCTTTTGGAATAGCGGCGATCGCCCCGACCCATTCGCCATTCCAGGACACCATAGCCCGATCGTAAAGGAGCGCTTGGGCTTGCTGAATAATCTTGGCTTCTTCCATTAGGTATAATGAGCGATAAACGCTAGGTGAAGGGCTATGCAGGATCGATCGGGCAACGCAACGGGAGTTAATACTCAGACAAAATGCTACATCGTGACCGACTTAGACAACACCTTAGTCGGAAACGCATCGGCAACTCAGGAATTCAATCGAAAGATTTTAGAATGGGGATCTCGGGTGGGCCTCATCTATGCCACAGGTCGCTCCTACAGGTCGGCTAAAGCCTTACAGCGATCGGAAAATCTCCTAGAACCTCACGTTTGGATTACGGGAGTCGGCAGTGAGATTTATGAGCAGGACCGTTTGGATCAAAGCTGGAGCGATCACTTAATGCACCAATGGAACCGATCGCGCATCCTGGCTCTCACAGCCGATTTTCCCGAACTCATACCCCAACCGGATGAAAGCCAGAATGATTTCAAAATCAGCTTTTATCTTTATGACAACAATGCAACCGAGATTTTGGCGAGGCTACGCGATCGGATTCGTGATGCGGGATTGGAGGCACAGGTGGTTTACAGTAGCCGGGAAGATTTAGATGTTCTTCCGGTACGCTGTGATAAGGGATTAGCGATGCGTCATGTGATGACGGCATTGGGATTGACTAATGATAATACGATCGTTTGTGGAGATTCTGGAAATGACATTGGATTGTTCAAACAAAACACACTAGGCATAATCGTAAATAATGCTCAAGCGGAGCTTTTAGATTGGTATCGAGATTATGGGCACGACCAGATTTACTATGCTTCGACTGATTGTGCAGCAGGGATGCTAGAGGGAATTCAGAAGCTCCAGCCAGCGTTATTTTAAGATGTTTATTGCGGCAATCCGTCAACGCGCTTATTTCGCCAGCCAACCAAACACGTCACCGATTGTTAATTCGAGCGATTGGGCAAACGCGGGCACAGGCAATTGTGCTTGGGTTTCATCGAAAATTTGCATGTTGCCGCCGGGATAATAGACGAAGATGGTACGGTCAGCGGGATCAATCAACCAGCCTAGAGTTGTCCCATACTGAAGGCAATGCACAATATTTTTGACGACTTTAGTTTGGCTTTGGTCAGGTGACAAGATTTCGATGGTCCAATCGGGAGCGATCGGAAAGACATTGGCAATATCGCCTGAGTCATCTGTGGCAATCCTATCCCACAAATAAACGCTGACATCTGGGACGATCGATCGCCCGCCAAAGGTACAGCGCAATTCTGAAAAGGCACGGGCAATCTGCGCAGGCTTTAATTTTCCATTGACGCTTGGAACGAATTCGCTCTGGATAGCACTATGTTTTCCTTGCGGCATAGGCTTCTGAAAGATTTCTCCATCAATAAATTCACTGGCGGGCTTTGTTTCTGGCATTGCCAAGAAGTCTACTAAGGTCAAGGTGACTTTAGGCGGGTTAAGGGCTTGAACCATTTTTTGCGATTGATATTTACGACTGATATTTACGAACTAATTGTTATTGTAGTTTATGAGCCTACTGCTGCCAAAGAAGAGACAAAGCTTGCATGGCACCGATGACCACACCAAGGACGCCGCCAAGGTTGACGATCGCCTGTAACTCCGTCTGAATGAGATCATTAATGCCTGCTTCCATCTCTTCGGGCGGCGTTGCGACGACTCGGTTAATGATTACCTGGTCGATTTGTAAAATGGGAATAACTTCTATCACGATTGCTTCTAAATCTCGCTCTAAATACCGATCGAGTACGACCGCTAATTCGTGACTGACCACATCTAATGATTCCCCCACTGCATCTAAGCTTTTTAAACGGGTCAAAATCACCGAAGCAGCGCGATCCCATTTGACCGATGAGCTAAGTTCTTGCATGAGTTCTGCGCCTTTCTCGCGGAGGTAGCTGCGGACGCTATCGCCCATGGTGGCCCGGAGTTGACGAATGGTGAAGACGGGAAAGTTTTGCAGAGATAGATTTTGAAAAAGTTCCTGTAAGCGTTGTCGAACCCGTAAGGAAATGATCAGTTCAGCGATCGTAGCATTTGCTGTTTCCTGTTCATCTAAGCAAAACGTTCGTAATCCGACTAACGTATTTTTTAGGCCAAAAAGATTGGCAACGACCCAGTAAGTCCCGCTTGTTTTTTCGCGGAATCGATCGTCAATGATTTTGATGTTGCGATCGGTGAGAAAATCGACTAAGGCGAGGCGGAGATTTTCGGGCGATAGAATGCTTTCTAAAACCCAGACGGAAAGCTTTTCGGATTGTTCAGCATTCAACTGAAATTCGAGTAAGACGCGATCGAAGATTTGATTGAGTTGCTCTTCAAGAAAGTCGTCGCGTTTGGCGAGGGTTTGCAATAGCTTTGGTAATGACTCACCAAATAGATCTTGCAGGATATTAGCTAAGACTTTGGAAGTGTTTTCGGTGCGTCCGGTTTTGATCTGTTCTAAAGAGAGCCGTAGAATCCAGAGAATGGCGGCTTTGACGCGATCGACTTGCAATACCCGTCTCGCAATGCCCTGAATTTCATCGGGAGTCAGAAGGGATCCCATGATGCTGTCGGAGATTCGCTTTGCTAGTTTCCCTTGGTTGCGGGGGATGACTCCGGGGGTGAAGGGGAGTTGGTAGTTGCCGATAAACTTGGCGCGGTAGGGTCGAAATAACATGCGGATGGCGATGTCATTCGTGAAGTAACCGATGATGCCTCCGACGATCGGTGGTGTGGCAAATAATATAATCTGTGACGTTTCCACTGCGATTTCTCTAGGTCAGGAATTTTAGTCTGGGGCTTTCGTCAAAACTAGCACTCCCATGGTACCGCCTGCGATCGGATAATGCGTTGCTTTGGCAAATCCTGCGGTAATTGCGAGTTTGATTTGCTCGCTTCCGGTGGGGAAGCGATCGAGGCTGGGGGCGATGTAGGCATATTCGTCTACGAAGCCCAGTCGTGCGGCGGCGGGGACGACTTGGTTTTCTAAATACCACTGCTGGAAGCGGCGGATGATGGGATTGTCGGGGCGGTGCATGTCGAGGATGGCGG
>JANMIS010000458.1:0-1941 GCA_031375925.1 Synechococcales cyanobacterium OTE_70_concoct_197_sub | reverse complement strand
TGTCTTCGAAGGTGGCTTTCTCGGATTGGACAACATCACCATCTTTGATCGAAGCCAAACGCCGACGGATGGGGCGACACTCAAGCAAGCCGATGCAACAGGTTGGATGGGTATGTATTGCCTCAACATGATGCGCATGGCTTTGGAATTGGCCAAAGAGAACCCAAGCTATGTGGGACTGGCGACGAAGTTCTTTGAACACTACATGTACATCGGCTACGCACTTAAGCACATGGGTGGCGAAGACTTCAGTTTGTGGAGCGAACGAGATGCGTTGTTTTACGATGTGCTCAGCTATCCGGATGGCAACTATCGTCGCTTGAGAATCCATTCACTAGTCAGTTTGATCCCGCTCTATGCCACCGAACGACTTGAGGAAAGCTGGATTGAGGCCTTTCCAGCGTTCAAAGCCAATCTGCATTGGTTTTTGCGCAATCGGCCGGAGATTGCACAGCCATGTTTGACGACTAGGGAGAACGAACAAGGAATCGTCCATTTGCTTTCTCTTGTAACGGAAAAACAGCTGCAGGGTATCTTGCAACGGATGTGGGACACCAACGAGTTTCGAAGCGAGTATGGTCTAAGAAGTTTATCTCGATTCCATGAAGGCAAACCGTATGAGTTTGCCGGGCAAGTGGTTCGTTACGAGCCGGGTGAAACGGAGTTTAGTATTAAAGGCGGAAACTCGAATTGGCGTGGTCCGATTTGGTTCCCGACCTCATTCTTGATGATCGAATCGTTGCGCAAACTGGCAAAGGTCTACGGTGAAGAACTCACAGTACCCGTGATTGCACCCGATTCAACCGGAAACATGCCAAGTGCAAGTGCTACGAATTCGGAAACGAGCACCACGTTGATGAACATGGCCAATGGCTATGCCGACAGTATGATCTCGATGTTTACACGCGATGAAAATGGAAACCGACCGATTTTCGGTAAACGGGCAATCATGCAGTCGGACCCGCATTGGCGTGACTGCTTACTGTTCCATGAGTACTTCCACGCGGACACAGGCGAGGGCCTCGGGGCATGCCATCAAACCGGTTGGACCGGCTTGGTTGCATCCTTGATCGATGAATGGAGACGTTAGTGAGCCGGGTAGCGATACATTTGCCAAGATGGTCAACGCTCAAAGCGATGACCATCTCTCGGTGCAATTCCGTCATCGCAACCGCAGGTGCGACACTCCCTCAGACCCAGTCTCTCTCCAGGGAAAGCGACAGATTCTATCGATTGGTTTGAACTCATTCGTATCAAGACCAAAAAAAGTCATATGAAATAGAGTTAAGTCTTGAACTCTTCTTTTTCTGAATTACCGTCAGCAATTCATCCTTGATACCTTTTGAAATTCAAAAACTTAGGAATAGTAGAAAATGTCCCTGCGCAAGCCCGTCGGCCTTCGGTTTCAACTAACACCACTAGAAGACCGAATTGTCCCTTGTTTCACGTTCGGATTTGGCACTGGCATGTGGGACGCTATAGACGACAGCGATACTCAAAATGAAACAGACAGTTCCGACGGTGCGGATAATGGCGATGTTGTCGGCAGTAATGAAGAAGCCGATAGTGGCAGCAGTGACAACATTGTTAGTGAGGATGATGTCGTTTCTGTGGATTTCGGCAGGGAAGACAATTCTGGCGATGAAGCAGATGTAGTTGGCGGCGACGATGCGGACCTCGGTGAGGAAGGCCGGATCGAAGATAGTGCTGGCAGCGACGACGCGGTATCTGACGACGCGGTATCTGACGACGCGGTATCTGACGACGCGGCATCTGACGACGCGGCATCTGACGACGCAGTATCTGACGACGCGGTATCTGACGACGCGGTATCTGACGACGCGGTATCTGACGACGCGGTATCTGACGACGCGGTATCTTACTAAGCAGTAAATGACGACGCGGAAACTGACGAAGCGGTATCTGACTACGAGGAATCTG
>JANMIS010000436.1:0-1505 GCA_031375925.1 Synechococcales cyanobacterium OTE_70_concoct_197_sub | reverse complement strand
GATTAAATTCTGGCTAACTTCTTAAGCCACAAAACAGAGGTCGGGCAAGCGGCCGCAGTCCAGCCCGCGTATGTCCCTAGAACGACAACGCAGATCCATTATGGCAACTGCAGCACGCATACTGTGCCTCTGGCTGAGATTTACTCTGGCGGGGATCAAACCCGCTCGTATTCAATTCATTTCCAGAACAAAAGTGTATGCGATTGTTGGGCGATTCACACCGCGAGTTCCGTTTTGACTCGATGAACCAAGTGCAGAATCATTACGAGCAGAACTAACAGACATACCACGATTATCACAGCGAGTACACCTGCTGGCGGACCCATGCCACGAGCACCGAAGCCGAGAATCGTGACGATGCACATCATCGAAACGTAAGCAACCCTGCGGGCAGATGCGCGTTCCGCGAGGTCAAACCGATTCCGCGTCGTCGAATACTCCTTGATGCCACCAAGCAGTGCCCACATCATCGCACAATCGAGTCCCAAATGAATCAGCCCAATGAACAGTCCAAGCTCTCGGGACGGCAGCAACGCAACGACGGCAACTGAAACAAGCCACCACGCGCACATACGGGCTGTGGCAAACTGCGTGGAGAGACCTGTAATGCCGCCAAGGCCGACGGCAATCAAGACATAGCCGATAAAGTCCGGCAAAAGATCGAATCGGTTGATTGTTAAATCGAGGATTACAAGGAGTAGCCCCCAGAACACTTGACCGAATCTCTTGGCAATCTCATTCATGGTTGTAGGACCAGAAACTCGCGGGTACGGACAGGCATGAATCTATTGAAGATCGTCCTTCGGACAGTTCTTGAAAACGCTTCATCTGGCTTGGTTCTCGCGTCGACCGAGATCGTCCAACTTGTATCTATCCCTGTTTGGGACAGTTATCCCTGAAGCTTGGGGAGTTACGCTTCTTCCTCAACTAGTATTCTCCAGTCTAATCGATCAAGCAGGCGTAGTCGATTCGAGCAGTTCCAATGCCCACAGTGGTTGTGCTAGTTTAGAAATCGGTACCACGGACTACGCGGCAAACTGTGGAAAGCGGCCGATGGCAAGGTTCCTGCGGGATTAGCCATTCGGCAAGTAACCGCAGTCCAGCCCACGTACGTCCCTTGAACGACGACGCTAATCCTTTATAGCCAATGTCAAGCTTTGGGATTGGACGCGCACCGCGCATGTAGATCAGGTCAACTAGCCGGTCGATCGCCTTGCAGAGTTTCGTCAGCATGTTGGTATCTTGAAGGCAGAACGAAAATCAATCTGTCCCAACAACGTCGAAGCAGGATGAGAGCTTGTCAGAGCTTAGTCTACTCGAAACGGCAGATGCAGTACAAGCGATGAGCGTCAATGTATACATTGGTTGGGCCTAGCTCGGGAAACGGCTAGCATTTGTCGAATCCGGCCCGTTACAGATCTCTGTTATTTGGCTATTTCGATCAATTGCTGAATTCTACTGTGCGCATTCAGTGCGTTCTCTGTACCGATTTCGCTCGTCTTTAT
>JANMIS010000374.1:0-3967 GCA_031375925.1 Synechococcales cyanobacterium OTE_70_concoct_197_sub | reverse complement strand
GGACTTCGATAGCGGGCACCGATTGATACTCAGAAAACAGCAGTTCACCGACCACATAGAGCGCTAGGCACAGATAGAGGAATGCTTTACCGATGAAGAGAACGATCGCCGTCGAGACTTTAAGAGCAGTGAGAGCGATCGGTTTAGCTTGTAACTTAGTCATAATGTGAAACCCCTTGAAGCGTTGCGCTTATATGTCTATCTTAGTAATCATTACAGCAATCGTCAATATGTATTTTTACTGATTGTTTTATTAATCTAAACCCATATTGCTAACGCCGGGGAAATGGGGCAAGACTGCCCCGATATCAATTAGGCCGCGATTGCTTGAGCCGTTGCGTAGGGCAGTTTCCACGGGTCAGACTGTTGCTTGACAGCTACCAGGTCGATCGCCGCCTTCAGTTCATCCACCGTATCCGCAACGATTTTGTTAAACATGAACTCATCGCCGATCGGAAGTGCGTAGAATCTTCCGGTGATTCGATTGCGGTAGCATTCGTAGCCGTTGTAAAGCATCATTGTCTTAGCTCCTAGTGAGTGCAAAGCGCCGTTGCTCTTGGTTGGGATGCGGCGCTTTGCTTTGTATAGATTTAGTATAGACAATACATCTATACAACGTCTAGATATCTGTATAGACTTTATCTATATTTTATCTAGACAGCATCTAGATATAGTGCTAGACAATGTATAGACAGTGTATATATTTAGAGTTAAGCTGAATGCAATACAACTAAAATTTCATTGCATTCAACCCATGACGCTTTTAATACCGCAAAATAATGAACAGATAGACCGGACGATCGACCCCCAGATTTTTGGGCTTGCGATTGCCCTTGGGGAAGCTCAGGACTTACTCAGGCTGTCTAGATGTCCCGCTCAAAATGATCCCGATATGATTGAACTTTGGCTAAACACCCAACGATCGGAAATGACTAGACAAGGATATAGACGAGATATAGACAGCTTTAATCGGTACGTGGGGAAGGAACTTCGATCGCTCACCTTGGCCGATGTGTTGGCATATAGACAGCATCTAGAATCTGTCTTGACGAAGGGCAAGCCGTATAGCCAAAGCACCATTAACAGGCGCGTCAATGTGGTCAAGAGTTGTTTGAAGTTTGCGACTCAGCAAGGGTATCTAGGAGTGAACCCGGCGATTGCGGTGAAACTGCCCCAGCAACCTAACGCAATTAATGAACGCTACCTAACTGAGGCTGATGTCCTCAGAATGATCGATCGGACACAGAAGAGCCGCGACCGGGTGCTATTGAAACTCCTTTACTGTGCAGGTTTGCGAGTATCAGAGTTGTGCGGGATGACCTGGCGCGATGTGTCCCAAAGTGACGACGGTAAGGGAGTCGTTACGGTTATGGGAAAGGGACAGAAGCAACGCAGCATTGCGATCGGGGCTGACCTCTGCCGGGAACTAATCGGCATAAGAGGGGATAGCGCGATCGGGTCTCCGGTGTTTGCCAGTCGGAAAGGGAAGGGACATCTTGACCCGTCCCAAGTTTGCAGAATTGTGGCGACGGCGGGGAAGAATGCCGATATCGATCGCCCGGTTAGTCCTCACTGGTTACGTCATGCACATGCCACACATTCCCTAGAGCGCGGGGCGAGTATCAAGCTGGTACAGACGACGTTAGGCCATAGCTCTATTCAGACAACAGGGCGATATCTGCACTCACGTCCGTCTGATAGTTCGGGGCTTTATTTGGCAATCTAGACGGCTTATAGACAATTGTATAGATATATTATAGACGTGGTATAGATTGAATCTAGATAGTGATATAGACGCAGTATAGATAACTGTCTATACATGTATAGATACAATATAGATTCAATCTAGATGTTAGTCTAGACACTTTCTAGATTTTTGTATAGACTAGTATAGAAGACGTATAGAACAGGTCTAGACCATGGATAAGTTAGCGACGTTTCGAGTACAGGATGAAGATTGGTTAGCGTTTCAAGCGTTATGCAAGGAAGGCGGATCCAATGCGAGTAAGGAACTCATCGGCTACATTCAGAGCTGTCTGAAAGCCGGGAAGGTTGGAACGATCGGGGAAACTTCGACAGCGGCGATCGGTGGCGTGACTTTGGCTGATGTGGAACAGGCGATCGGTCCCTTACGTGACGAGCTGGCAGAGTTGAGAGAAGCGCTGGGAAAGTTCAACGAAGCCGCTTAGAAATGGCAACCAAACCGATCGCCGTCGTCACCACTGCTTCACCACCAAAACAGAAAAAAACGTCATCGACCGGGGTAATGGGAACTACTGAAGCTCACGAGAGGTTACAGGCCATTGGCTATTCCAGATCTATCGGGACATTTAGGCGAGCCATGGCAAAAGCGATCGAAGAGGGCGAGCTACCTGCTGATTTGGTGGCGCTGGGTTTGTCGGCTGATTTAAACCTACGACGCAGCTCGAACCCAAAAGACAATTCTGTTAGGTGGCTTTCGGTCCGATCGGTGCAGTGAAAGTTTGCGGGGCATTTTCAGCCGTCAAAGGGGCTAATGCCCCGCAAACTTTTAGAGCTTTAATCGTTCGGATAGATGCCGTAGACTCGCTGACGAATATCCACCAACATTTCCTCTGAAATGTCTTTGGTAGTAGATGTTGTAAGGTTTGGCTCTGGTACTTCTAGAATCTTGAACGCAATCGTAGCAGCCACATTTGCCGGGGTTTCAGGGTTTTGGAGAAGCGATCGTAATGTTGCCACTGATTCAAGTTTCAACGCCCGTAACTCGGTCATGGCTTGTTCTGATGTTTGGGCAATACGATCGGATAGCACCCCATTAAAACTTCCTGACTGTTTCCATCGGCTGACTGTTTTGCGATCGACATCCAACAATTCGCACACCGAAGCGATCGTCTTGCCAGTACTAAGCAAGTCGATTGCTTGATATTGTTTAGGGCTTAGACGTGCTGATCTATGAGACATTTTGAGACATTTTGAGACATTCGGAAGCTATACCTAGGGCCGATCGGAAGATGGTCAGTTGCTCATCAGAAAGGCAAGCGGATTCAATAGCGGCATCTGTTGCCCATAGTTTGACGCATTCCACCAATGCTTGATCAGGCATTGCCAACATTCTGATCAAAAACTGGACCCGATCGCCGGGTACATCAACATCTCGGAGTAGACGGGCGATCGTTGTGTAGTCGATATAGTTAGGCATTAATTTTTCTCCATTGAGCAAGCAATAAGGCGTCAGCTCGCCCGTGATGTTTCTTCAGTCGCAAGTGTTCAACGCAGGCCGGAAACATCTCAAGCGCTCGCGATCGACTCTCATCTTTGTCACACCCTACGAGCCGAAACGATCGCTTCCAGACTGGGGGCGTGACCGTTCGATAGGGTATTTGTAGCGTGGCTAAGGTAGCCAGAGCCGCGCCATAGACTTGACCAAATTTGAACATACTCGAAACGCCTTGACCTGGCATCGCTCCAACCATTTCGATCGCCGCTGTGGATTCACCGCGATCGGCGTACCGTCTCAGGATGTGGGCTAGACCTGCGTAGTCAAGCTGGGTTTTCTTCTTGATTTCAAGAATCGGCATGTCATGAAATTCGATCGCGCCGTCTGGAAGGATGGCAACGATCGCACCTGTTAGGCCGGGGTCGATTCCGATATGGGTCATGATTGCTTTCTCTGTTGTTCAAGGAGCTTGGACACTTTGCGCTGTCGCTTGGCTTCCGCTTTGACGATCGCCGCTTGGGAAGACGGTAAGGCTACGTATTCGGCACGGGCAATCAGCCGATCGCGTAGGTCGGGTTCTGGAATGCCAGTGGCATCGGCTAGAAGGTAGGCAAGTTCGTCGATTAATTTTTCTTTGTCTGGGGTCATGCTGCGATCGGCTCCTCTTCCCACTCAACTTCAAAAACAAACTCCTCTTCTCCGTCGTCAGGAACGGTTTCTAACTCATTCCAAGGCTCTCCCCTCTCTGGTTTGGGAGCTTTTTGAGGG
>JANMIS010000370.1:0-1772 GCA_031375925.1 Synechococcales cyanobacterium OTE_70_concoct_197_sub | reverse complement strand
TATTGGTTGATTGACCCCGATCGCGCTTGGGTCATGGTCGGTACTTTAGTCCTCGATACCTACCAGTTCGTGACCTTCCAAGGAAATGACACGATCGTCTCTTCTACTTTTCCAGATTTAACCCTGACGGCAGCTCAAATATTGAAGGCACGGCGATAATGAGTTCAACTAACGCCCGACGCTTTTAGACTCAAATAGCGTATAAGTCTTGATAGATAAGGCTTATACGCGCGTCGATCGGGAAGCCTTATAATGAACTTGTAGCCGAACCTGCTAGAGCCAAGTCAGGAGCAATATATGCTTCGTACGCACAGAGTGAACGAACCTATGACAGTCGCATTACTACCGTCCTTAAACCAAGTCCAAATGGTGAATGGGGATGTCAAAACCATCCAAACGAATCGCACTTGGGGGCAGTTCAGATCCCTGAAACAAGGGTTTGAGAATACTCGTGGGGTTAGGCTTTCTTATTACAATGGGACGATCGAAATTCTTATGCTGGGGTTGAATCACGAACTATTTAAGAGCATCATTGGATTTCTTATTGAAGCATTTCTGTTTCACCAGAAAATTGAATTTACGCCGACCGGGTCCGCTACACAAGAAAAGGACGGCATCGTTTCGGCAGAAGCAGATGAATCCTATGAAATTCAAGGGTTCAAGCTTGCGATCGAAGTTGACTTTACCCACGGTTCTGTTCACAAGTTAGAGCGCTATGCTGTTCTAGGGACCGATGAGGTCTGGATTTGGGAAGATGGAGTTCTCGATATTTACTGGCTTGATGGGGAAGAATATCGCAAAGCAGAACGGAGCCGAATCCCGGCCTTAGCCCCGATCAATCGGTCTCTGATGTCTGAATGCATTCTCATTGGGGAAACATCCCGTATTCAAGCTGGGGATAAGCTGTTGTCTTCTGTTCAGCCACTGGTAGAAGTAAATTAGGGTTGAAAATAGTCTGTAATCCTTACTAGATAAGGCTTATACGATCGAGAAGCCTTATAATGGATTTATTGAAGAGCCTGTTAGAGCTAAGTTAGGAGCGATCGCATCAACAACCAAACTTAGGGTGTAGATCCATGTTACTAACGAGGTTACTCGTCCCAACCTATACACAAATGCTTAGAGCGCTCTCAGGCTGGTTGAAGAAGGCACAGGAACTTTTCCGTCAGGTTATTAATTCCGAGAAATCAGCCCATTCAGGAACTTAGATGCATTTAAAGTCAAGACAGTAGCCTAAAATACTCATAGTAAAATTCTAAAACCCTGATGATTAAAATCATCGCATTTTTCAACCAGTCTGGCGGTGTGGGCAAAAGCACCCTCACCATGAACTTGGGCTATCACCTCGCCGACGCAAACCATCGGGTGCTATTGGTCGATATGGATCCCCAAGCGTCCCTCACGACCTTCATGGGACTCGAACCCTACGACCTTGAACATACGATCGCTGACTCTCTCCTCAAAGACCTGCCGCTCCCGATCGTCAAAGACTTGCACAAACTCGATCTCCTTCCTGCAAATATTACCCTCAGCGCTGCTGAAGTTCAGCTTCAAGCGGCGATCGCCCGTGAATGGAAACTTCGGCGCATCCTCGATCGTGTCACCGACCGCTATGATTACATCCTGATCGATTGCGCCCCGACCCTCGGTATCCTGAGCATCCTTAGCCTCGTCGCTGCAACCCACATCCTCATCCCACTTCAAACCCACTTCAAAGCCTACAAAGGAACAGACCTCCTCCTCGACACCGTGCGCCAAATCCAAGACCAGGT
>JANMIS010000358.1:0-11350 GCA_031375925.1 Synechococcales cyanobacterium OTE_70_concoct_197_sub | reverse complement strand
GCTCCGGTGGTCAAGCCTGATTCTCGCGCCATTAGTGATCTGGGGGTTGATGGGCAAGGTCGTCATTTGACCTATGTGAGGGTTATTGTAGACGGCAAGCCTGTGATCTATCTGGCGATCGATGGCAAGATTGATAGCTCTACAGTAATTGTTAATCCGTTGCCTGCGCCTAGTTTCGTTCAACCTGCACCTGTAGCCGAAGCGCCGAAGCCTGCACCTGAAGTTTCGAGACCCGCACCTGAAGTTTCGAGACCTGCGCCTGTGGCCGAAATACCGAAGCCTGCGCCTGTAGTCAAAGTAGCGCCCTCTCCTCCTACGATTTCCTCTCCTGTTGTCAAACCCACACCATTTGTTGTAGAAGCTCCCGTCAGAGTACCTGAGGCTCCCGTCAGAGTCATTAAGCCTCCTACCGTTACTGCGACGCCTGTTCCTGCTACCACAAGACCGGATGTTTTCTCCCCGTCTGTTGTTCCGATTCCAGCGCTCAATCGAGTTACGCCGCCCGCTGGTGAGTCAGTGGCTCCCGCCGTCGTCACGCCTGCCGTCCCGGTGCAAGTTCCACCGATCGTGCCTCCAGTCATCGCAGCCCCAACGATCGTGCCTCCAGTCATTGTGGCTGACCCCGTGGTCAGACCGACGGCTCCAGCCATTACGGCACCCCCGGAGTTACCGCTAACGCCAGTGGCACCTGTCACCCCCACTGTTCCTGCAACGACGCTGCCCGCTCAACCGATCGTCCCTTCTGTCTCAGCCCCTGTGATTCCTGTTCCAGTTGTCGCCGCCCCACCCGTCGTTGTGATCCCCACGGCTCCCGTCATTGCACCTCCCGTGGTGCCAATCGTTCCTGTGGTGCCGATCGTTCCTGATGTCCCTGTGGCTCCCGTGGTGCCGATCGTGGTCTCTACTCCAGTTGTCCCTGTGGTTCCCCTGGTGCCTGCGCCTGTGGTCGTCCCAGTTGTTCCGGTTACGCCGATCGTTCCGGTTACGCCCCAAGTTCCAGCCGTGCCAGTAACGCCGCCGATTGTTCCGACTGTGCCTGCACCCATTGTGCCTGCACCCATTGTACCTGCCGTTGCTCCTGTAGTACCCGCTCCAGCAGCGCCTGTCCCTCCAGTCGTCCCTGCTGTTACACCAGTGATTCCTTAGGGGGAAGCTGGATAAAATCTGTAAAAAAGAGCCTCGGAATTCCGAGGCTCTTTTTTACAATATCGCCCGAATCGACTAGACCGGAGCAACCCGCTTCTTGAGAGATTCCGATCGGCGCTTGGCCGTCTCATTCGTGGGTTCTAGCTCTAGTGCTTTGTCGTAAACTTCGATCGCTTTTGTTGTAAGGCTTTTCTTCTCATATACATGACCCAGATTATTCAAGGCTACGACATAATCTGGATAATTTTTTAAGGCATCTTTGTAGTGACGCACCGCCAAATCATATTGTTCTTGGGCGAAATAAGTATATCCGAGGGCATTGTAAACGGCTGCAATATCGGCACCTTCTAGCTCTCGCAACTTAATTGCTTTTTGAAATTGAGGAATCGCTTGAGCAAACAGCTTTTTATCCAAATACACACTCCCTAGCTCATAGTGCTCAGCAGCGGTGCCCGTTGCATCCTTAAGCTTGCTTTGGAGTCGAGACAATGCACTTTCCAGCTTACGAGTCTTAATGACTTCCTTTAAGACACTGACACCCGCCGCCAATAAAATCACTACCAAAACAGCGATATAAACAATGGGAGAATTTTCTTTCATGGGTCGATCGCAGTTTTACAGAAAGATCTAAACGTTGCTCTCCATTCTATCACTGCAATTCCAAGCCTTTGTAGGCGTTACCCTGGGCGTTACATGCCGATACAAACTCCCGTCCTAACGATCTAAATCCCATTGAAGCCATTGCGATCGAAGCCAGCCGTTTTGTTGCCACCGATCGATGGCTTCATTTACCCCCGATCGCAGAGAAGCCGAGTCAATCCCTTTGGGCATCGCGATCGCCATAGGATACAAACCAAATTCTTCTTTGAGGAATTGCAGGCTAGGTTCTTGGCGCAAAATCCCCAATAGCATCACCCGATCGCCCACCAAGGCTTTCACTTGGCCCGATCGTAACTGTGCTAACCCCGCGTCATAGCTTTCGACTTCGACGATCGTAAGATTCAAGCCCTCTGCATTCAGAGCCTCGATTGAACTAGAGCCTTTTAGAACGGCTACAGAGTCACCTGTTAAATCTGTCAGGGTTAGGGTTTTGGGTTTTGGGTTTTGGACTAAAATCATCGATCGCTCAAAATAATACGGCGCGGTAAAGTCAACCCACCGCCTGCGAGAATCCGTTGCGGTAATCGCTGCAATCGCCACATCTACCCGCCCTGATGCCACAGCCTGCAACCGATCGATATTACGAACCGGAATTAACCGCACTGCCTCGGGCGACCCCAACAATTCCTGAGCTAACCGACGGGCCATCGCAATTTCAAACCCGACCAGTTTTCCCGACTCATCTCGAAAGCCCATGGGAAACAAATTTGTCTTGACGCCAACGGATAAAAAGCCTCGATCGCGAATCACCTGCAAAGCTACCGCAACGCTTGGCCTGCCATCTAAAAACAGCATCACCATGGCGACCAGAACTGGAGCGAAAAAAGGAAAAACTCGACTACCCAATTTCATAAACCCCATAGACTAAATCTAGCTCGATCTAAAAAGGATAGTGCTAGAAACCTAACACTATCCTTAATGGTGATTAAGACTCAGAAGGTATCAAAGCAATGAATCAAAGCAACGACAAATCACAGCTTCAGTTCATTCCTAAAACCCTATCCAGCCTGCTTCGCGAGGTCCACAACCTTTGCAAATGCGGTTGGATCAAGGACTGCCAATTGAGCCAACATCTTGCGATTAATTTGGATATCAGCTTTTTTCATTTTGCCAATGAGTTGGCTGTAGCTGATGCCGTTGGTGCGGGCTGCGGCATTAATCCGCGCAATCCACAGACGGCGGAAGTCGCGCTTCTTCTTACGACGATCGCGATAGGCGTTCCGCAGGGCTTTCATCACCTGCTGGTTCGCAACGCGGAAGAGCCGGGAATGAGATCCCCGGAAGCCCTTCGCTAGCTTCAAAATTTTATTACGACGTTTGCGGGCTACATTACCGCGCTTAACACGAGCCATGAGTTTCCTCTACATTTGGGGTTTGGTCATAAAAATAAGCAATTTGTGACAATGAATGCCCAAAATTACCGCGATCGGGAACCAGGCAGTAGAAAAGCCCTAGCCCAAATCTTTTCAACATCAGCACAATCGGCTTAGCGGTCAATCAAGACTGAACGGTCAATCAAGATTTACAAGTAAGGCAACATTGCCCGAACGTTATCTGCATCGCCTTCGAACACAACGTTGTAACCTGCAAGACGACGCTTACGGCCAGAACTCTTGTGCTCTAGAAGGTGGGCGCGGAAAGTACTCCGACGCATAATTTTCCCGGTGCCAGTCACTTTAAAGCGCTTGGCAGCAGATTTGCGAGACTTTAACTTCGGCATGTCAATATCCAAATTCACACAGTCTTAAAGTCTACACTCGTTTAGCAATAATTGATGCAGAATCTCATAAGATTTCTTAGTGAATTTGCCCCTTCCACCGAGGACAGTTATTTGGAGAGTCTAACCTTCGTAAACTTTCCCATTTGGCATCGTTGCACCCTGGAGCTTTGCACCGATCATTTTGACCATGACCCGATCGTTAAAGCCCACCTTTGCACCTTCTAAGTTCGCACCTCGAAGGTCCGCCCCACTCAAGTCTGCGCCGATTAGGTTTGCGTCCTTGAGATTGGCATAGCGAAGATTGGCTTCTAGAAGATTGGCCCGGAACAGGTTGGTTTTACTCAGGTTTGCACCTTCTAGGGTGACTCGATGTAGGAAGGCATCGCTCAGATCACTGCCCCGTAGGTTGGCACAGGTTAAGTCGCGATTGGACAAATCCTTTTCTTTGAGATCTCGGCCACTGAGGTCAAGGCCCGATCGGCTGATGGGCGGCGGGTCAGGAATGGGCGGCGGCGGGGATTTGGGTTTGGGTTCGGGCGATCGGCTGGCGTAGGCGTTGGGATAAGGAGAGTATGGGGCGGAGTTTGTGGGTGGCTTTGGGACGGTGGGCTGAGCGGGCTGGGTTTTCGGTTCTGGGGGCTTGGCGCTTGTGGAATTGGCGGTGGAATTGGTAGTGGATTTGCTGCTGGGATTAGGGTTAGCCGATCGGTGATATTCAGGCCGATAGCGCGACTGAGCGTAGTAGTCCTGCGCTTGAGAATTGTTGGCGTTTTGGGCGGTACTCTGAGCCGTGTTTTGAGCGCCGTTTTGAGCGTTGGAACCGCTAGCTTGGCTTGGATTTTGGGGATTGGCCTGGGGATTGGCTTGAGCACTGTTCTGGGCAGAGGTGCTGCTGTGGGCGGAGGTTCCGCTCTGGGAAGTATTTTGGGCTGTATTTTGGGAAGTGCTTTGGGAAGTGCTTTGGGTTGTAGCACGACGATCGGTTGTGCCGTGGTAGGAGGAGCCGTAATAATGATGAGGCTGTTGGTAGCTACTGGAGGCTTTCGAAGTGGAGCGACTTTCGGCCCTCTGCTTAGCTTCGTAGTAGCTATCTTGGTAGGTGCTACTTCGCTGAGTAGCAGCGGCTCGACTGGCAGCTTGGTGCGATGCCTGCGTGCTAGTAGACGAGTGGGACTTCGAACGGATCTGCTCCCGAAGATAATCGCGGGCACGGTTAATTTCTTTGATTTTTTCTTCAGCAATCTGAAGCAGCCGATCGTTATCCTTAGGGAGCCGATCGGGATGCCACACAATCACAAGATCCTTGTAGGCGCGATTGAGGTCTTCTAAAGACGCCCCTGCTTTCAACCCAAAAATTTGATAACAATGGTCTAGCTCATTCATCGATTTCACTTCCCCCATCACTTCCCCCATAAGAGCCTTAGCTTTACGAATCGATCGCCTTAGATGAACTAGACGAACCCAAGTTGTGTAGCAATGATGGATACCTCAGGTTGATCTAGTGTAAACGCTAGATATCATAAAAGTCTGAGTGTTCAGATTAACTTTAGACCTAGGCTAGGAAGAGATGCGATCGTTAGAGGGAAGTGAAGAGACTCTAGAGAGATGAATCTAACCAATCATAGATCCGATCGAGCTGTTCTAAGCTCACTAACCCATACTGCCAAAGGATCATAGGCAAAGGCTCAAAATCTCCGCGCTGCTTAATCGCAAAGTCGATCGCAGAAGCAGATACCAACAGCTCGTCTTGTAAAAACCGAATTAAATCTGGATAAATAATGGGGGACATACCCTTGCAGCCTTCAAAGTGAAAAGAATCGAACAGTAAAAAAGGAATTAAGGCCACGTTCCGCCCACGTTCGGGATTACTGGGAACTATTGTTGACAAGAAAATTTCAAATACAACATTTTGAGGTAAGAGAAATTTTACCTCGCCCCGAATCCTTGCCCATGGACCAAGAAAACTCTAGAATTTTTAGAATAGTAGCACAGATGTTCTATTTCGAAAGAGGGTCGTGAGATTTAAAAAATGACTGCTAATTGCTTTAGCTAAAGTGGATCCGATCGTCACGTCAGGAAACACAAAACTTAGTTGAAAGTCGCATTGGAATTGCCATGGAAGCACGTCAAGTCCAAAAACGTTATTTCTATAAGGCTGTTTGGAATGGGAGTATAGCACAAGCTTTCGAAAGAGGATACTCTCTTTTGGAAAGGATGCTCCCAATGTGATGGAAGTTCATTATTCTTTTACTTGAGAGGGACGATCGTTGCTTCGTCACCAATTTTAAGGCCGAGTTCTTTAGCACGGCCCGATCGCAGTTCTAGGACATGATCCACTAGGTCTTGGGTGCCATAGACAGGGCATTCTTGGGTTTTACAAGGAGGCGCTTGAGGGACGATCGCAATAATTTTGCCTTTATAAAGAAACACCATATCTAAAGCGACAGGAACGTTCTTCATCCAAAATTGGGCGGGACGAGGGGGCTGCATGGGGAAGATCATGCCGCGATCGTCGGGTAGGTCGGAGCGATACATCAGTCCGGTGGCCTGCTCTTGGGGCGTGGAAGCCACTTCTAGACGCAATAGCTGTCCACCAATCTTGATTGTGGCGGTGATGGGAAGCTGCTGACCTAGAGTAGGGATGGTGGCAACGGATGACGGAGAGGCGGGAGAAATAGCTGTGGAAGTACAGCCTAGGAATAAAATTTCTATGCCGAGCAATAATGCGAAAAAGAGGCTAGTTGCGGAGCGAGTCATCATAGGTCAGAACTTTAGAATACTGACCATTCTAGATTTTGATTCTGAGTTTCGATCGAAATCTCTAAGCTTTCTACAGTTCACGCAATACATACCCAACGCCACGAACGGTCTGGATTAGCCGTTTTTCGCCTTCTTCTTCGATTTTAAGACGAAGATAGCGAATATAGACTTCGATGACGTTAGATTCGCCGCCGAAGTCGTAGCCCCAGACGTTTTCTAGAATTTGTTCGCGCTTGAGGACTTCACGCGCGTTTTCCATTAGGTACTTTAAGAGATCAAATTCCTTAGTGGTGAGATCGATCGATCGGCCATTGCGCGAGGCTTGGCGGAGTCCGAGATCCAGCGTTAGATTTGCAAACCGCAATACTTCCTGAGGAACAACTTCGCTGCGTAAATAATGCTGAACCAGCCGGATAAAGTCGTCGCTGCGGTAAGGCTTCAAGAAGTAGTCGTCAGCGCCAGATTCTAGACAGGCGACCCGATCGTCTACCCCATCTTTGTTCATCATCAGTAAAACTGGAATTTGCATTCCGCGCCGTCTGATTTGGGCAGAGATATGGAACCCTGATTCATTTCCCAGGCTTTGATCGATAAACACCAGTACAGGAGGCCGATCGTCGATTTGTCTGAGGGCAAGGGTCGCATTCGCGGCAGCCATAGAAAGGTAGCCTGCATCTCGCAAGTCTTGCCGCACTTCGATCGCTAAAGCCTCATTAGACTGAACGATCAGAACGTAGGGTTCAGGAGAGTAGCCTTGAGCGTCAAAACGAGAGATTTCGTTCAGGGTTGACGACAGATTGTTCATATAGAACGGCTCCTAGGGAGACCTGTAAGGCCTTGATGAGCAAAAAATATATTTATTTAAGTCAAAAAACGATTTTAAGTAAGTGTTTCCCAACTGAAGCGCTTCCAGTTATGGAGTGGGCTTAGCTATATGGGGAAGCCCCCATCCTAACTTTTCTCGCAACAAATTAAAAAATTCTGGCGTTTGCAGGCGAACAAATCGAGCGGGGTACGGAGATTTTTGTATGGTGACACAATCATCAGGAAGAATGTAGCAGCCTGCGTTACCATCCGCCACCATAACCAGACGAGTTCGCATGGCGGGGTAAATGGTGATGGGTTCGGTGTTGCTGAAAACGAGGGCGCGCGACGCGAGAGAATGGGGGCAAATGGGGACCATGCACATGACCGGAATTCCAGGGGTAATAACCGGGCCGCCTGCGGATAGAGAATAAGCCGTGGAGCCTGTTGGGGTGGAAACAATGAGTCCATCGGCGGCGATATCTACTCGATTGTGGTTGCCGATTTGGACTTCAAAGTGACACATGCTGGTGAGGGGTTCGCGGTGAATCACCATTTCATTGAGGCAAAGCGCTTCCCAAAGGATGTCGTTCGATCGCCTGACTTGCACCGTCAGCATGGTTCGTTCTTCGACCTGATACTCTCCCCTCAGTACGGGGGCGATCGTGCTTTTTAAGTCATCGGTCATCACTTCGGTCAGGAAGCCAAGGTGGCCTGTGTTGACCGTTAGCAGCGGAATGCCGCAGGGGGCTACTTGGCGAAAAGCTGACAGCACTGTGCCATCACCGCCAAGAACCACGGCAAAACTCATGTCTGGGTCAAAGCCGGGTGGGATTAGACTTTCGATCGCGGTTCGGCAGACGGGCTTATCTTCTGTTGAGTAACCCAAAATACCCCCGATTCCGGTGGCGAGTGCGGTTTCCCAGCCTGATTCAGCAAAGACTTCCTGAAGTAAGGCGGCAGCTTTGCAAGCGCTAGGCTTTTGATCGTTATAGATGATGCCGACTTTTGGCACTCCGAGCTTCTCCCTTACTTTTGGCAAAAAACAGATAAAAAATAAGACCCAACGATGAACACGTTGGGTCATAGACTTTAGACTAGCACTCAGATTCGATTTCGCTCTATCTTAATGATTAGTCTAGAGATCCATGTCTGCACATTGAACCCAAGACGCGCGCTAGAACCAAGACATTTTCTTCTTGATCTTCTTTTTATTCGCTTTTTCCATAGCGTACTCAATTTCTTTGAGCTTTTTCATGATGCGACTGAAGTAGTCTTGCATGTACTCATCCAGGCTAGACATCTCAGAGGCTTGTAGACCAAATGCCTTGTAGGTTTCAGTCATATCTGCCGTTAGGGGCTGGCCTGTGGCAATCACTTCTGCAAAAGCCAACCTGTCAGCAATATTCCAACTCCATTCAAAAAACCGTGTAAACCCACGGGTAATCCGAATAATCTGAATCGGAACTTGGGTGACTTTGGCCTCTTTGTTAGAAAGTCGTTCACAAAGATTGATTACTTCGTAGCCATCCCAAGCTCGATTTCCGACGACGGGGAAGGATTTTTTTTCAGTAGCGGGAGTGGTGAGGGCCTTTACGCCAAACTTCGCAACATCGATCGTATCCATGAAGGCCATGGGCGCAGTTTTCCCAATGACCCAGACGGGCTGCGTTTCGAGAACCGGAATGGCGTACTGACCGATCAAACCCTGCATAAAGCCGCAAGGTCTGAGAATGGTGTAGTTGAGACCAGATTCTTTAATAAATTTTTCGACGTGATGCTTAATCCGCATTAAGGGGACGGCATCATGCTTTTCACAATCTAGGATCGAGTAGCAGATATACCGATCGCAATCTGACTTCTGAATCGCTTGGATCAGGTTGACTTTCCCGTCCCAATCGACTTGACGAATACTGAGTGAGTCCGACGCACGAGCCGTCGAAGCATCGATCACAGCAGTTACGCCCTCAAGAGCGTCCGTCAGGGTTTCCGGCTCCAATAGATTTCCATAGGCTAGCTCTGCGCCCCATTCCTTAAGAAATGCGGCTCGCTTATAGTTGCGAACCAGACAACGGACCTCGTGGCCCTCGTCCAAAGCGCGGCGCGTCACCTGTCTTCCCAGTGTGCCGGTAGCACCTACGACTAAAATGCTCATGTGGGCTTGCGACAAAATGTTAACTTTCTTTGCGATTCTATCAGGGATCGGCGCGTGAATCTGAGAAATGTAAACTTTTTAAAGAGATTCTCAGGAAGGATTGGTCAATTCAGGATCCAACAGTTTTACAGACATAAACAAACCCTGCTTAATCTCAAGGGAGCAGGGTTTAGACAATATATGAACCGAAGCGCAATGACGATTGGCTTCTCTATTAGTGCTGTTACTCTGCGCCGCCTTGGAGCTTTAGCAGTGCAAATCCTAAAATCAGGCCCAGGGGAATGAGGGCGATCGGTAAGATTGCGAAGTTAAGAATTTCTCCCATGACCAGACTCCTTAAAAAAGTATGAATTGACTATAGAGAGTATTCTAAACCAGTTCGGTGAATTGAAATGCAGTCAACGCGAGAGGTCACATCAGATGGCAAAGAAGTTGGGTTTTGCGGGCCAAACGCCTCGGCTGGTGGTGACGATCGGGGATCCATCGGGAATTGGGCCGGAGGTGATTTTGAAGGCGTTGGTGGGAATCGGTAACGATCGGGCCAAAATTACGCTGTGCGGCGATCGTAGAATTTTTGTTCAGGCTTATCGAGATTTGTGCGCGTTGGGTTGTGGGGTGGCGAATCCAGAAGATTTTGCGATTTTGGATGTGCCGACCGATCGATCGGGCTTGATCATGGGCGTGGGGAATGCAGCCAGTGGTGAGGCCGGGTTTCGGGCGTTAGAGGCAGCGATTTTGGCGACGAATCGTGGGGAGTTTGATGCCATTGTGACGGCTCCCATTGCAAAGTCGGCTTGGAAAATGGCAGGACATCTGTATCCAGGACAGACAGAAGTGCTAGCAGAGCTATCGGGGAGTGAGCGCTTTGGGATGGCGTTTGTGGGACGATCGCCGCAGTCGGGTTGGGTTTTGCGGGCGCTGTTGGCAACAACCCATATTCCGTTACAGCAGGTGCCGATTGTTTTGACTCCGACGCTGATGACGCAAAAATTGAGCTTATTAGTAGAGCATTTAGCAAAAGATTTTAAATTAGAGTCTCCGACGATCGCCGTTGCAGGTCTGAATCCCCATAGCGGGGAAATGGGGCAGTTAGGTAGTGAAGAGGCGGATTGGTTGAATGATTGGTTGGAGGAAATGCGATCGAAGTTTCCAAGTGTGAAACTGGTGGGGTTATTGCCGCCGGACACGATGTGGGTGAAGCCGGGACAGGCTTGGTTCTATGGCAAAACTGACGGTGTGGCGGATGGATTCCTCGCGTTGTATCACGATCAGGGGTTGATTCCGGTGAAGTTGATGGCTTTCGATCGAGCGGTCAATACAACGATCGGGTTGCCCTTTGTGCGGACTTCGCCGGACCATGGGACAGCTTTTGATATTGCGGGCTTCGGCTCCGCTCAGCCCACGAGTATGGTGGAGGCGATCGAATGGGCGATCGAATTGGTTGGCTGAGTTTTATCCGGCCAGTACTTGAGCGGCTGTGAGATTCAATTCGGGGAAAGTCGTAGAGACAATCGCATCATCGCCCTGATACGTTTCAAACTGGTACTCTCCATCAGTCAATGTCCCGACTTTCACCCAAGCCCGTTTTGCATCAATTTGCCAGAGTTCAGAAATTCCACGATCCGCATATTCGCGAGGTTTCCATTCATAATCTCGCTTGAAATTTTTAGAAGACTCAGGGCCAGGGGAAACAATTTCGATCGCGATCAGTGGATTAGGGTCAGCATACTTGAGACAGGCTTGCGGCAAGCCTTCAATCGCCGCTGCTGAATCGTCTGAATGAATCATGAGGTCAGGGTCACGAGCAGTAGCATAGCGGCTTTGGACTTCCATATGCTGCTTAATTCCAATGCGATTACGCGGGACAACCTTTAAGAAGATTTCGATGAGGAACATCACGATTTTCGTATTAATGGTGGCTTCAGTTCCCATGTCGATTAAAACTCCATCCTCAAGCTCATACCGGGTATCTGTGCCATCGTCGTAAGCCAAAAACTCCTTCAAAGTCATGCGTCGATCGGTTGCGACTGTCATAGGTTTAACGGGTGTGATTGCATCTTCAATATCATACTCTTCTGGCTAATCCGATCGGATGTACTATAACT
>JANMIS010000336.1:0-6365 GCA_031375925.1 Synechococcales cyanobacterium OTE_70_concoct_197_sub | reverse complement strand
CACGGGGCTGTCTATGTCTCCGCCAATTTCAAACTTCGATCGATACTCAAGCAAGATATCCGCTGCGCCTTGGGCCGTGGTGCAGGCCAGGGCGTAGAGTTCGCTGAGACGATCGGCGGGGTTGGGCATGAGTAAGAATTGAGAATGAAGAATTGAGAATGATTTTACGGTGAAGCGTCTGATTTTTTATTTAAATCAATAAAAAACGATCGTTAAATTCACGATCGTCAAAAAGTCAGATTATTAAGGGATTATGCGGTCAGGTCGGATTTACCAATTTGGAACGATGTGGTCCAGTATTGGCGGCAACTCCAGAGCAGCCCTGCACCCACGGCCAGGTAGATTAATCCTCGAATTTCAAAACTGACGCCTGCGGCCCGCAGAATAACGCCGATGCCCATCATAGAAGCGATAAGGGCGATCGTTTTGGTGCCGAACATCTGAAAAATACTTTTGAATGGATTGGGTTCTTTTAGGTCAGCAGTACGATCGATGACGCGACTGGCCGTTTTGTCGAGTACAAACTTTCCTTTTAATAACCCAATGCTGAGGGCGATCGTTCCACCTGCAACATGCTTTGCATCTAGGTCGCCCAGATAGGGAAAATGAAACCAAAAGACACTCCCCATGGTTAACAGTCCTGCACCTACCACGGTCCAGATCGTGGCCGCAATCCATAGATGCTGCTGCTGGGTAAGCCCGGTCGATAGGCGATCGTCTGATGCTTCAGTCATATCCAGACTCCGGAAGATGTAACAGTGTTGTTTACAATTATATCCTGTAGGCGACTACCCCAACTCCTCCATCGACCCAAATCGGTAGCCTTGACCATACACCGTATGGATTAATTCAGGCATTCCAGGGCTTTCTATTTTTCGTCGAAGTAACCGAATTTGAGCGGCTAAGGCATTGCTGGCTGGCGTTTCACCCGGTTTCCAAAGGTGCTGGGAGAGCCGATCGTGCTTCAGCATTTGATTGGGAAACTGCATGAGATAGGCTAAAAGCTGCGTCTCTTTTTCAGATAATTCGATCGCTCGGCCCGATCGGTAAGCCATTCGATCGGTTGGGTTCAATTCCAAATCCTGCACCTTCAGCGATTGAGGCAGCACGGGTGTCGGCTCCGGCAAAGCTGGATTCGGTCGCCGTAACAAGGCCCGCACTCGGGCTAAGAGTTCTCGCAATTCAAAGGGTTTGATCAAATAGTCATCAGCCCCTGCATCTAAACCGTCTACCCGATCGTCTAACGTATCCTTTGCCGTCAAAAATAAAACCGGAGTCTGATTGCCCTGTTGACGAAGCGATCGACAGATCTCTAAGCCCGAAACCCCCGGCAGCATCCAATCCAAAATCAATAGATCAAAGCCCGCTTTCAGGGCCATTTGCTGGCCCACCGTCCCATCATGGACCATCGATACGTCGTACCCCTCCCGCCGCAAAATCTGAGCTACGGGCTGAGCCATTTCGATCTCATCATCTACCAGCAGAATTTGCATGACACCGCTCTTAGAATCCTCCTCTCAAATGTATCCCGATTCTCGCTATCCTAAAAGGCGGTCTGCCTATTCAAAGATTGCGGAAAACCCATGCTGACGATCGCCCTTGCCAAAGGTTCTCTTCTCAAAGACAGTATTAAGCTTCTCCAAGCGATCGGCCTAGATTTCAGCGCTTTTCTAGAACCCGGATGCCGTCAGCTCCAAATCATCGAACCCACCGGAACCGCCAAAGCCCTTTTCGTGCGTAATGGCGATGTCCCCGTATACGTCGAATATGGTCAAGCTCAGCTCGGCATTGTGGGCTACGACGTGATTCGTGAGAAAACGCCCAACGTGGCCCAGGTTTTAGATCTCAAATTCGGTGGTTGTCGCTTATCTGTGGCGGTGAAGGCATCTAGCCCTTACCGATCGTCCCTAGAGCTTCCCCTACAAGGCCGAATCGCCACCAGCTTTGTCCACTGTTCCCGTGAATATTTTGATGGGTTAGACTTACCTGTAGATATCGTCCCACTTCATGGATCCGTTGAACTCGGACCTATTACGGGCATGTCAGAGGCGATCGTTGATCTCGTTGCCACAGGCAACACCCTCAGAGAAAACGGCCTAGTCGAAATTGATACCCTTTTCTACAGCACCGCCCGCCTGATCGCCTATCCCCTCAGCTATCGCCTCAACACCTACGATTTACAGACCCATGTTCAACGCCTCAGCGATATTCTCAGCAAACCCCCTAACATCTGACGTGATGCTCGGAGGTTCGACTCACCCAGTTCATAGAACGGGTGAGTTAAATCGCTAGTGAGATGGGTAGCGATCAACCCAGTTCACCTCACGTAGCCATCGCCAGACGCCTGTTGTTCGTCGGACTTGGGTATTACGACTTTTGAGAGTGATGATTTTCTTGAGTTCGGCAGTGGTGAAGCTGTAGCCTAGCTCTTGGGAAATCGATAGGAAGTCCTCAGGCGACCTGGCCGCTTGGAACCGATCGCGAATCACCTGATCACGGGACGCAGCAGACAAAAAACGGGCAGCACTCTTAATCGACATTCTGACTTCTCTCCGCAACAAATAACTGAGTAACGAGCTGTATCAAGCCTTGCATCACCAACTTGCATCACCAAAAGGTGTCCAAAAGCGCTCTGGGCTAGCCCGTATATTCACGGTCTTTATAGAGTATGGAAAGTATCGCCCTCTACTGAAAAACCTTCTTTGAAAACTTTATTTCCGCTTTAGGAACCACTCCAAATGACCCGATCCAGCGCATCAGATCTTCACACCACGCCCAGCCTACAATTCCAACAGGTGTTCCTGGAGAATATTCCAGAGATTTCCCAGCCCCAGACTGCGGCCTACAGGCGTCAAGGTCAAGGACTCCCGATCGTTCTGCTCCACGGTTTTTTGGGTGATAGTGCCAACTGGCAAGGCGTGATGACGCAACTTGCTGAGGTCGCTAGGCAAGACTGGATTGCATCTGTAGATGTGATTGCATTGGATTTATTGGGGTTTGGGGCATCGGGGAAACCGCCTGTGAAATACACCGTCCCTCAAGAAGTGGCGTTTCTGCGGGCTGTGCTGGCACAGTTGGGCCTAGAGAATTGCATCTTAGTCGGGCATTCTTTTGGCGGTTGGGTTGCAGCAGCCTACGCGATCGCCTATCCCCAGCAGGTCCTTGCACTGTGTCTGGTGGCCCCAGCAGGCATTCGAGATGATGAATTTTGCGGACGCTATGACTGGATGCGGCCTGTTTTATGGCAGACGCCGATCGTAGACCTTGGGCTTTGGATGCTGCGGCCCGTGGCGAAATTCTTAGGCCATAGCAAAACCTTAGCCACCGTTTCTTGGGCACGCCAAGAACTGAATCGCCAACCTGCGGCCCGATCGTTTTTAGTCGATCGACTCCGACCTGAAGATGCGATCGATACTGTTGAAAACCAGATTCATACCATCCAAGCGCCTACCCTAGTTTTAGCCGCAGAGATGGACGACACGATTCCCCGATGGCACTGCGAAGCCTATGCAAATCAGATTAAAGGTGCCCAGCTTACGATCGTCTCTGGTGCCGAGCACGGCCTGCCACAACAGCATCCAGAGGCGATCGTCCGAGCCTTAATTCACTTGATTTCTATAACGGTTGCTAACCCTACAGATGAAGGGATGAAAGTGACCTTGGGATAGATGTCATCAACCTAAGACCAGCCCTAGGATACGGTTGGGTGTATCTCGAAGTTCCATTCAATTAAGTTTAAGTTTTACTATGCCGTGTTTTGTTGGGTAACAACTCGCTTAACTTAAGTAGGCGTAATCTAATACTGAACATTTCACATAATGAGTCATGAGATCGCAATGTTTGCGAAGGTTATCCCTGTAAAATTGGGCACCAACTTAGTGATTGAAGTATCTAACAATTTTTCCTTTTCATGTCGGTAAAAAGAGATTTGTAGTCTATTTGAGGGCACTGTATAGAATGTGTAGCGTGTGCTTCTGTGTTTCCCAGACCTTTCAAGTTGCGATCGTCGATCCGACAAGAGACGTTGTTGTTATTCTTTGTACATTCAGATGGGCTTGATGCTGTGTAGCATTTTGACTCAGGGTTGTGGTCCTCGCAGCCTTTAAAGACGGAATCCATTTTGGAGCCTACTTGATCCTCTGAACAGTTCAAGACGGCTGAGTAAGTATTTTGGTGAGTGAAGGTCTGGACATGGTGACTCAGCGATCGGTAGGGCAACAAGTAGTAGGAGCGCGCACAACGGGAAAACGGGAAGGGATTTCCAAGCGTGCGCCTCAGTCTGTAGACAATGACTATCTTTTACGGACGGTTATTGAGAACTTAAATGATGGCGTCATTGTGACGGATCTAGACAACCGAGTGCTTCATGCTAACTCTCGTCTGGCGAAGTTGGTCGGCTGTTCGGCGAGTGAAATGATTGGCCAGCCAGCCTATGATTTCCTGTCTCTGATTGAGGGTTGGTTGTTCTTCTGTTCTGCGCCTAATGAAACTCAGTCAGGATCCTGTGAGTGGCGTGAAGGCCAACTTCGCCGCCGAGATGGGCGACAATTTTGGGCTGAGGTTAATTCAACACCGCTTCAAAATGCTGAAGGTCACCCGATCGCTACACTCATTACCGTCACAGATATCACCGAACGGAAATGGCTTGAGGAATACCTGCGGCTCTTGGAATCCGTGGTCGTTAACGCGAATGAAATGGTGATGATTTCTCAGGTTGAGGAGGAGGACGACCCGCTCAAGCTTCGTATTGTCTACATTAATGAAGCCTTTTTAAAAGTGACCCAGTATCGAGCTGCTGACGTGATTGGCCGATCGGCAGAGCTATTGATTGGCGAAAAAACGGACCTGGAAGAACTCGATCGGATTCGTGCGACCCTTAATAGCCATGAATCAGCCAAAGCAGAGCTAATTTTTCATCGTCAAGACAAGAGTTTTTTCTGGGCGGATATGAATACGGTGCCCATTCGCAATGAGCATGGGCAAGTGACTCACTTTGTCTCAGTGATGCGCGAAGTGACGGAACGCAAACAAGTCGAGGAGCAACTCCGCCGCAATGCATTCCATGATCCTCTGACGGGATTGCCCAATCGCCTTCTCTTTACCGAGCGACTCACACAAGTCATTTCACGGAACAAAGGCAATGTCGATCACCTATTTGCAGTGTTGTTTTTAGATCTCGATCGCTTTAAGGTGATTAACGACAGCTTGGGCCATTTGGTGGGGGATCAACTGCTGATCGCGATCGCTCGCCGACTGGAAACTTGTGTGAAACGGACAGATTTAGTTGCTCGTCTAGGCGGAGATGAATTTACAATCCTATTGGATAATATTCAGGATGAGGCTTCCACTCATCAAGTTGCGGAGCGGATCCATCAAGAACTCTCTCGGCCCTTTAGTCTCAATGGTCATGAGATCTTTACGACGGTGAGTATTGGGATTGCCCTGAGCAGCACCGACTTTGAATACACTGAAGACTTGCTGCGCGGAGCCGATATCGCTATGTATCGCGCCAAAGCCTTGGGCAAAGCCTGCCACGAGGTATTCGATACAGAAATGCATAATCAAGCGATGTTGCAAATGCAGCTTGAAAATGATCTGCGTCGAGCGATCGAACGCGAAGAGTTTGTTGTTTATTACCAGCCGATCGTCTCCCTAACCACAGGGCGGTTGGCTGGGTTTGAAGCGTTGGTGCGGTGGATGCATCCTGAGCGCGGAATGATTTCACCGGGGGATTTTATTCCGATCGCTGAAGAGACAGGCTTGATCTTGCCGATGGGCCACTTGATTCTGCGAGAAGCCTGCCGCCAACTGAGTGAATGGCAAAAGCTTTATCCTCAGCATCGACGGCTAAACATGAGTGTGAACTTATCGAGCCGTCAGTTCTCTCAACGAGGAACCATTGAATTTATTCGTGATGTTCTCCGTGAGACGGGCGTTAGTCCTGCTTGTCTGAAGCTGGAAATTACTGAAACGGCCATCATGGAAAACACTGAATCCGCCATGGATACCTTGTTGCAGCTTAAGTCCATGGGCGTTCAACTTTCAGTCGATGACTTTGGGACGGGTTATTCATCTTTGGGATATCTCTACCGTTTCCCGATGGATGTGTTGAAGATTGACCGATCGTTCATTAGCCGAGTGGACACCGATGGGGAGAAACTGGAATTGGTGAGGACGATTATTACCTTGGCTTGGAACCTCGGTATGGACGTGATTGCAGAAGGCGTCGAAACGACCAAACAACTCGCGCAACTCAAAATGCTGAAGTGCGAGTACGGTCAAGGCTATTTGTTCTCAAAGCCGATGAGTGCCGCAGATACAGATATTTTTCTAACCCAATCCAATCCTTTAGAGCACATTGTTCT
>JANMIS010000329.1:0-5460 GCA_031375925.1 Synechococcales cyanobacterium OTE_70_concoct_197_sub | reverse complement strand
TTTCTCCAATGAACAGCGGCGGCACACCTACATAGGAGAAGCCTCTTCCCATGAGCGAATACCCAACCAAAACCCAACTGTGAAATTCTAAAAACCGATCGCCCAAGGAAGTTCTTTGTGCAGTTCGTTGCGAAGTTTGTTGCATTATGCGTTTGAGATAAGCGGATAAATAAAAATACAGTAGCCTTAGTGTTCCTCTAAAATTTTAAGATATTTCAGAGAGTTTCTGTTTTCCTAGCTTCCCATATTCTTCACTCACCTATGAAAATTCTACAGCTTCACAATCGGTATCAAATCGTCGGCGGAGAAGAGGGCGTTGTTCAAGCGGAAAAGCAGCTATTAGAATCCCACGGTCATCAGGTTAATTTACTAGAAGTGACTAACGATAATCTCGTTGGTGCAAAAGCAAAACTTGGGGCGGCGATCGGTGCAATTTATTCCAAAGCCTCCAAAAGATTGGTTTTGAAAGAATTAAAACTGTTCCAGCCCGATATTGTTCACGTTCATAACTTTTTTCCATTGCTGTCGCCCTCGGTCTACGACGCTTGCCAGGAAGCGGGGATTCCAGTGGTCCAAACCTTACATAATTACCGTCTGATTTGTCCCAAGGCGATGCTGTTTCGAGATGGCAAGGTGTGCGAAGTTTGTGTGGGAAAATCGGTGGCGATCGAAGGAATTAAGTCTGGCTGCTACCGAGGCTCGAAGGCGCAGACTGCGGTTGTCGCTGCGATGCTGTCCTATCACCAATGGCGCGGAACTTGGGCGCAGCCGACATACATTGCACTGACGGAATTCCAAAAGCAAAAGCTGATTCAGGGCGGTCTGCCAGCGGACAAAATTCAGGTGAAATGTAATTTTGTTGAGATGCCGGACTTAGAACCTGTCGATCGTCAGGATTTTGTTCTGTTTGTAGGACGATTGGCGGAAGAAAAAGGCGTGGCAGATTTGATCGCTGCCTATCGTCACAGCTTGAAGCAATCAAATACTGCATTACCTCCCTTGAAAATTGTGGGCGATGGACCGTTGAAGGCGGAATTGATGGCGGAAGTAGAGCGGGCAGGCTTGAGCGATCGGATCACCTTTCTCGGTCGTCAAGAAAAGACGCAGGTGTTGAAGCTAATGCAAATGGCTCAGGTCTTGGTATTTCCGTCAATTTGGTATGAGGGGTTTCCGTTGACCCTAGCGGAAGCCTTTGCCTGTGGACTGCCTGCGATCGTCCCTAATCTGGGCAGCATGGCTGAAATTGTCCAACCTAATGTGACGGGCTTTCACTTTAAATCCCGAGATATTGAAGACTTGGTGCGGGTGATTGAAGCGGCGGTAGGAGACGGCGATGGGTTACAACGGCTATCTTATCAAGCCCGAAAAACCTATGAGCAAAGCTACACGGCCCAAACAAATTACGATCGTTTACTTGAAATTTATCGGAACGTGCTTTAGGGAAGCTGTCTTAGAGAAACGACTTGATTGGCTGCTTCAGAGGATTTTGACTTGCGCTTGCGATCGTTTAGAAGCTGCTTCCCTGCCATCCACAAAAACGGGGGAATGGTGTCGGCATAGCGCTTCCAGAGCCGTTGAGGTTCTTGAACGAGTCTGTAGAGCCATTCAAAACCCGACTCGCGGATAAACTTAGGTGCGTGCTTGTGGAGTCCCGCATAGATCGGGAAGACACCTCCGATTCCCACCATCACGGCAGGGATCTCACCTTGATGTTGGGCCATCCACTGTTCCTGCTTAGGGCAACCCAAAGAAACGAAAACGACCCCTGCACCGCTCTGACGAATGGCTTCAATGACAGGAAATTCTGCGGCTTGAGGCAAAGGTAAGCTGCCAAAGGGCAAAGGCTCCATGCCACCGATGATTAAGGTGGGATACTCCTGCTGGAGACGGTTACGCATCCGATCGAGCACCTTCTGTTCAGACCCTACAAAGAATACGGGAAGGCCATTGGCAGCAGCAGCCTGGCAGGTGCCTTGCAGGAGATCCATGCCCGGTGCGCGGTCTTGGTGAGTGCGACGCAAAAGTCTTAGCATCCACACTAGGGGCATCCCATCTGGAGTGATGAGGTCGGCATTGTGAAGCACGTTAGCAAGACTGGGCGATCGGGTGGCCTCTACTAACATATGAACATTGGCTACGCAGACCACCTTACTGAGATTCGACTGGCCCCAACGAATAATGCAATCAATATACCCCTGTAGAGAGAGGGTCGAGACTGGAAGTCCAATGACGCTTTGGCTGCCGACTTTGAATCCGAACTCTTGTAGTTGAGTGGTTTGCATTACTTTTACCCTGATCCTAAAAAGGCCCAATCTCGTAAACTTGGTCCCAATCTAACAACGCAGACCGGCCCTGCGTATCTCACTTAAGACTTAGTTTTCAATTGTCTCCAATCCTAGTGGTCTCGCTCCGTATTTTCCGTAAAGCTTGTGTGAAGTATCCGGGTTATTGCGGATTGTGCCTGGGTTGAGAATGTTGGGATCAAGATCGTGACCAGAATCATCAGAAAAGGGGGCAAAAAAGCAAAAAAAAGGAGCTGTAACGCTCCCGATCGGTTTGGACAATCGTTGCCCTGGGACAAAAAAGGGGCAAAAATGCCCCTAGTTGAACCCACATGAATGAAAAATTGCTGCGTACTAAGCGGTTAACTTAGTATGCAAGACCCATGCTGCGCGTGGTCTCAGCGCCCAGGTAGACCCGGATGCTTAGGAAGTCAGTTGGGCAAGCCGTTTCGCAACGTTTGCAACCAACGCAATCTTCCGTACGAGGAGACGACGCAATTTGGCCTGCACGGCAGCCATCCCAAGGAACCATCTCAAGGACGTCCGTGGGACAAGCTCGAACACACTGGGTGCATCCGATGCAGGTGTCATAGATTTTGACTGTATGAGACATGTTAGAAAAGGCTCCAGATCAGTGCGCTTGCAACATCTGTAGTCCATCGGTCCAATCGTAAGTCCGGTCACACCAAAGGTTACGACCGTTTCCGAGGCTGAACGTCAGAATCACTGCTTAGTTTACTCGACGGGGTTAGAACGATTTTGAGTGTGGTTGCAAAACTTTGCACAAACAGGGGATCGATCGCTGAAAAGTCTCTATATTCATGATTTCATGGCATTTTCTGTAATGTTTTGTATCAAGTTTTCGCTTGCGCCGGGACTAAGAACATATTTTCTGTTTGCTAGAGCACATTCATCAAATCTTGAAGGTTCGGACGATCGATCGCAGCACACTTATCAAAAAACATTACGACGTATTACGGATATTGCGGAGACTAAAAAATAGCAAAAAAGAAAATAGCAAAAAAGTCCCTCACACGTTCTAGTCATTCACTAGATCATGTGAGGGCGCTGTCAGAGTGCATCTTACACGCACAATATTCCCCTGGGTTCTTAGAGCATCCGGACAGAAATAAAGCGTAGATCAGACGATCGGATGTTGTGCAGGAATGCCGATCGCTCTGGGATATTCATCGGGAGTCGGCGAGGTTTTGCGCAGGACCAAACAGGTGCGCTGGCCTTCGGTGAGCGGCGTCGTGAACCGATCGCAATGGTGCAACTCCGCGCCGAGAATCTCTAGTGCCTTGGTGAGTTCCTCCTGCTCGTCGTCCGTCCACTGCCCTCGATATAGCACGGCGATACCTCCCACTTTCAACAATGGAATGACATACTCGGCACAGCAGCTTGCGGTCGCCACAGCTCGAATCAAAGCCAGATCATACTGCTCCCGGTGCTTGGGATCTTGGCCAAGGGCTTCAGCGCGACCGACCAGGCAGCGCACATTGGTGATCTTTAAAGTGAGCAGGGTGTCTTGGATAAATTGAATTTTTTTGCGTGTGGAGTCTACTAGCTTAAGTTGCCAGTTTGGCTGAGCGATTGCGACAGGCAATCCTGGAAAGCCCCCACCTGTCCCAATGTCGATCGCCTGAATCACCGTTTCGCCCAAGTCCAACGCATCCCCCAGGAAAATGCCTCGCAGAGAGTCCCATAAATGCTTTTCCCAAAACTCCTCTGGCTCAGTGATGCGGGTGAGGTTGAGCCGTTGATTGCCGCTGAGGACCTCGGTATAAAGCGTCTGGAACTGGGATTGCTGCCGATCGGTCGGTTGCCAATTGAGGGTGGACTGCCAGAGATCGGCATGTTGAGGAAGAGAGGCCATGGTGATTTTTTGAAATGATGGAATCAAGCTTTGATAGATGTTTGAGATAGATGTTTGAAATTAGACAGATAGAACTAAACCTGAAGCTGGGCTTTAAGCTGGGCAACCGGAACTTCGCGAAGTTTGCCATGGTCGATTTGCCATGCGTAATCTGCGATTTCTAGCAGTTCAGCGGCATCATGAGACACCACGAGTAGGGTCCAATTTTGCTTAAGCTGAGCTAAAAGGCTGACCAGTTGACGGCGCATGGACCAGTCTAGTCCTGCTGTGGGTTCATCTAGGAGCAGAATATGCGGTTGACGGATCAATTGCACTGCCAAAGCCAGCCGCCGCTGCTGCCCGCCACTCATAGCCTGGGGCGACGTCTGAAGTGAAAGGTCATCTAGACCCACCTGTTGCAGAGCTTCTCGGACCCGATCGCTCTTTAAGTCCGGATGCCCCAGCCGTAATTCCTCCAAAATCGTCCCACCGCAGAAATGCCGTTCTGGAAACTGAAAAACAATGCCACAAAGCTGCTGGAGATAGAGCAGATTTAGTTCTTGCTCTCGCCAGAAAATCGATCCACTAGAGTGTTCTGCTAAACCCGCTAAGATGTCCATCAAGGTGCTTTTACCGGATCCACTGGGTCCCACAATGACCCCGAGCTTCTGGGAAGGTAAATCGAGGTCAAGATTGGATAGGATCGGTTTGACGACGGCGGGCGGATGGTAGGACAGATTACGAATATGGAGCATTGAGTTCAGTGGGCTTGTGGAAGAAGCGCTATTCAAAAGCATTGTCAATATAGTGTAGTTGACTTGGGAGTGTAGTTGACTTAGGAACAAGGTATGGCGATCGATCGTCCCTAGGACTTAGAATTTCAGGAACTTCAAAACGCAAGATGGACATCCCTATGACTCGTCGCACGGCTTCTTTCTCTCAAGGCGCTAGACTTACAACTCGTAATCTGACACTTCGCAATCTGATGACGCGCAGTGCGATCGTTCTTTCCCTTGCGACGACGTTCACTTCGATCGCGTCTCCGTCTTGGGCGAAAGATCCCTTTGGTCGAGGTAAGCCGATCGGCGACAAGACAGAAGCTGTATTTCGAGCGATTTTTGATTATGGCGATTATATTACAGCCAAAAATCTGGTTGCCAATGCAGAAAAAGCAGAGCCGGACGAACCGCTACTTCATGCCTTAAAGGCTTCCTTGCTCTTTGCTGAATCCACCAAGGAAAACGACACCAGTAAGGGCGATACTGATGCTTTTTTGATGGCAGCCCAGGCCACTCAAAGAACTGCCGAGAAACTGAAACAAAC
>JANMIS010000280.1:0-2380 GCA_031375925.1 Synechococcales cyanobacterium OTE_70_concoct_197_sub | reverse complement strand
CCTTGTCGATCGAGCCGAAGCACAACACCTCGCAACCCCGATCGCCTTAAACCTTTCACCGCTAAACCCAAGGCGATCGTTAATCCCAGGACCATTCCTAAAGCTGTTATTTTCTCTTTAGGTGACGTCATAAACCACTGTCCCAGAGACCAAAGCCAGGGATTGGCTCCAGCGGGTGGGGTCCCATACCAGGTTGTCCAACCGTGGGTGATGATGGCGGCAGATTCTAGGGAGGCGGGAGCAGGGGACCAGGGCATGGCCATACAGAGGACATGGCCGGGATACAACGGACAGCCAGAGGTGAGAAGATTGCCCACAACCATAGGACTCAGCATTAAGATCACTAGACCGATCGCCCGACCATAAGCAAACCAAGACTGACGCCACACCGCAAATAAAAAGGTCAGTGGCAACAAAGGCAACGCAATCAGCTTAAATGTCACCGCAAATAAAGCTAATCCCAAGGGCACCGATCGCGCGGAAAATTGTTCAGATGCTGGGAGTATTTGCCCTGCATCTCGCTGCCGATCGTTCAACACTAAGATCACCCAAGCGATCACGCCCACAAGAAGGGTCACAGGCAAATCCGGCGATGTCGATCGTAAAATTTTTGATAAGGGATCCAAAAATAAGACCAAAGGCACCATCAGCATCACCCAACAGACACTAAAAGCATCCGCAACCCATCGCCGACCGACGATCAATCCCTTGACGCCCGCTGTGCCCTGACCCAGCAACAGTAAAAAGGTGAATCCATTGACAAGGGATAAAGGCCTTCCGGCTAGCGAGTCGGGGTTAAATGGAGCCGTCAAGGCGAACCAAGAAGAAGTAAATCCCAAATTGTTAAAAAGCAATGCCAATCCCGGCACTGTGCCGTATTGGCCTAGCCATTGCACGAGACTGTAATGGTAGTAGCCCGTATCGTGCCAAGTGACAGGCCGATTGCACCAGGCCGCTGCTCCGACGATCGCCACCGTCCAGCCCAGCATCTGCTTGGGTGACCAACCGCCCAGAATGCGCAACCCGCCCTGCCAAGCCCCGATCGCCAGACCCACGAAACCCAGCGCAAGGCCCACAGCAGGCTTTAACGGCATGACCAGCGATAAAGCTAATAAAACCAATGCTAGAGACCCAATCCCCAGCCACAGAGCGAGTAGTAATCGATCGCCCCCAAACAGGTCTGAGGAGAGGCCCGATCGCAATGGCTCACGAGATTCTCCTAGGGAGCCTAAAAACACCTCCCCGATGACCGATGCAACCAGACCCAAGGCCAACCATCCCACAATTAAATACAACATTATGAATTAACGAGCCAGAGGTACATAGGATTGGGTCGAAGGATAGACAGGACGACTCAAGGAAGACGAAATCACTTCCGATTCTTCCTGTTGAAGGCTAGCCCATTCTTCCCGAGTGAAGTTCTCATGGTAAGAGCGCTCAGTATTGACAGACCAGAGATCATGTTTGCCACCGTAGAGGTTTTGGACCGCGAGGACGGCGGTGAGCATGGAATGGTCTTGGTTGTTGTATCGGTGCATTCCGTTGCGACCAATGGTTTGTAGATTTTCAAAGGTTTCCAGATAATGCTGAATCACTTCTAGGTTTTCTCGGTAGTCTCGATCGTAAACTGGGTAAGCTTTCGGCTGACGAATCACTGTACCGTCTTCCACTTCAGAAGCTTTTGCAAGGCCCAGCGCTTCGATTTCACGCTTAGCCAGTTCCAGCAGATCTGTATTGCTCATTTCCCAAAGCTCATCGCCCTGAGAGCAAAAATACTCCATGCCCAAACAGGTTTTGCCCACTTCTGGCACCATTGCAGCACTCCAGTTTTTAAAGTTTTGAATGCGGCCTACTTTGACTTCAGGGCTATGAATATAAATCCAATTGTCGGGGAAGAGGTTGTCGCAATTGATCACGATCGGCACAATCAAAAAGTCGCGATATTTTAACGCCTTCGCTGCTGCTTGGACTTCTGGCGGCGCAGCGGGTTCTAACTGTCGAATTAAAGCCGTCACAGGCATACTGGAAATCAATTGCTCCGTGGGCAGTTCCATGAGCTTGTCGCCCTGACGCACGATCGCATGGGTAATGCGTTGGCCTTGACGGTGCAGCTTCACGACGCTGGAATTTAGATGCACTTCACCGCCTCGGGCTTCGATCGCCTCTTGAAACCGATCCCACATTTCCCCCGGTCCCAAGACCGGATAATCAAACTCTTTAATTAAGGTTTTGGTACTGTTCACTTGGAAAAGAGCATTCATCACTGCCGTCCGCAATGACAAGCCCTGGATGCGCTGTGCCGCCCAATCCGCCTGAATTTTGTCGCAGGGGATGCCCCAAACTTTTTCCGTGTAGGTTTTGAAAAAAGTTTGGAAGAGAC
>JANMIS010000219.1:0-1137 GCA_031375925.1 Synechococcales cyanobacterium OTE_70_concoct_197_sub | reverse complement strand
GGGTAGTAGGGTATTTGCCGTTGGCGCTGGATTTGTCGGTGAATTTGGTGCGGGATGGGATGAGTTGGGGGGAGCTTCAGCGGGAATTTGAGGATGAGCGGAAGGTTGTGGCGTTGGGGCTTTTGGATGCGTCGGAGGCGTTTGAGAATTTGCCGGAGGAACGGCGGCGGAAATACAGTTTGAAGGCTTGTTTTAATTTGAGTTTGAAGCGGTTGAATCCGGAGCAGTTGCGGCAGTTTGCTTGGTTGGGGGTGTTGCCGGAGGATGTAGATTTGTCTGGGGCGATCGCGGAGGTGTTGTGGGATGTGCGATCGCTCCAAGCAAAGAAGGCGTTGATTGATCTGCGGAATCGATCGTTCTTGACAGATGGAGTGCAGACTGTGGAGGGCGTTGCGACCTATCGGGTGCATGATTAGATGCATGATACGGCGCGGGGGTTGATTGAGAAGGGAGAATTGGGAATTGAGAATTTGGAAATGGCACATGGGGCATTTTTGGAACGCTATCGAGGTCGATCGGAGGATGGATCTTGGTATGGGTTGAAGAATGATGGGTATATTCATCGGCATTTGACTTGGCATCTGGAGATGGCGGGGCGGTGTGATGAGGTGCATGGGTTGATGGCGTCGGGGGAGGACCAGAATGATTGGTTTGAGGCTTGCGACAAGATTGGGCAGCCGGGGATTTTTGTGGAGGATGTGCGGCGGGGTTGGCGGCTGGCGGAGGAGTTGTACGAGAAGGACAGGGGACGGGCGATCGTGCTTCAGTGTCGGTATGCGTTGATTACGGGGACGTTGAATAGTTTGGTGGGGAATCTACCTATTCGAATGATGGTGGAGTTTTTGAAGCGAGGTTTTTGGTCCGTAGAAAAGACATGGGCCTATGTTGAACAGATACAAGACGACGAGAAAATTGTCGGCGTAATACAGGCTTTAGCTCCTTATTTATCAAAATCTCTCTTCCAAGTTGCGTTAGTAAAAACGCGTTCGATTCAGGATGAATCTAGTCGAGCAGCGGTTTTAACAAGTCTGGCACAGATTGACTCTACATACTTCTCTGAGGCATTAGAAGCTGCGCGATTGATTCAATTTGATGATAGCCGCGCAGAGGTTTTAACAAGTTTATATATATATATAT
>JANMIS010000196.1:0-4432 GCA_031375925.1 Synechococcales cyanobacterium OTE_70_concoct_197_sub | reverse complement strand
ACTCCCCCAACAAAGATTGACCCTCAGAGCGCCGATCGAAAAACACCACCATCGCCTCCAATAATCCCCAAGCCGGATCCGGTATTTTATTCATCGAAATGCTCAACTCTAAATCAAACACCTCAAATTCGGGATGTAACGATCGCAACTGTTCCCGCAATGATCGGACCCGATCGCTCACTTGCCACAGCCCAAAGGGCATTGCAGTCTCCACAACCACAGACTCCCGACATAACTGCTCCAACGCCTGCATCATCGCAGCAGATGCCCAAGTCACCGTAATCCAACCCACCTCATTCCAACTCAGATTCAGATCATCCGTTGCTACCGATTCCTGACATATAGCCTGCGCAATCGTCGCTGGAGCCATCTTCAATTTTGCCCCAAGGAAGAGGGCGATCGGCGACTGATAGCGCAGCGGGTTGACAGATGGCAACCGTTTTAGCTTCATCTCCCTCAGGGAAAGTACGGGGAAATCAGCCCAATGCCCCAGACAATTGCAAAAAAAACTCTCCGTAGAATCCGCAACATCTCCCTCGGGATAGATTGCGGTATAAAGACGAACCCGTGAGAATGCAGATAGACTATCATCAGTCATCAAAACTCGACTCCTGAAGGTTTGATAGAGATGTCATTCTACGATGGCGTAATGAGTATACGGAGTTGGCACTTGATCAGATCCATCCGTACAAACAGTGTGGAATGACACATTTGACAGTCTGTTCATAACACTTCTCCCTCGCCGACTAACATCCCCTATGTATTCAGCATCACCCAACCCGAGTTCTGACAACAACCGTCCTTTTCTGACCTGGCAGCGCATCATCGACTGGGCACAGGAACATTATCGCTGTCGGACATTTAATAAAGATGAAAAGATCATCACCCGACCTGGGCTACTCTACCTTGTTCAGCGGGGAGCCGTTCGCCTCGTAGGGACTGCCCAAGCCACTTCCACCGCTAGCGCCAGAGCCGCGCGCATGGCTCCCGAAGAAGCATTTCTAGGGTTTGTCGGTGCAGGCCAGCCCTTTGAGGTCGTTGCGCAGTCACCCTTTACCCTTCAAAGCTACGCCCATGTGGACCAAACCTCCGTTGTTTGGATGTATTGGCATGACCTTGAAAACTGGCCCCACTTTCGCCGTGAAGTGCTGGATGCCTTCCGCTATCAGCACCAGCGCAAACTTCTGTGGCTTAGCACCCTGGGTCAACGTCGGACGATCGATCGTCTCCTAGGCTTCTTGACCTTGCTCATTGAAGAGTATGGCGAACCCACCGAGGATGGCTACTGCCTTCCCTTTCCATTGACCCATGCTCAGATTGGCAGTGCGATCGGCTCTACCCGAGTCACCGTCACCCGATTGATGGGTAAGCTCCGTCAGAAAGGCATGATCAAAACCCAAGGTGATAATTTGCTCTGTTTGCCCATCAGTTCGATCGGGCGAGAGCTTAATCTTGCCGCCCGCAATCAAGCTTAAAGGCTCGGCTTCTCAAGCGAGAGAAAGGCGATGCAACCACATGTGGTTGCTCCCTTCCGGAGAACAGGTTCCTTGGATTAGTGCATTGCTATAGTGCAATCCATCTCCGTAAGGGCCTTCTTCGTAGCCATAGGAATGCCATTCTCCAAAGGGATCGTTCACAATAAAACCCTTGGGGTCGTAGCCAATAATGGTAATAATATGGCCGAAGGAGGTGAAGTAGCCGTGGATAATACAGGGCTTGCCTTCTGCGATCGCCCTCCGAATATCCGTCTGACTTCCTCTGAGGGTTAAGTCATTTTTCAGCCCATAGGCGCGGGACATCGTAGCCAAATCACCGGGATCATGACGGCTTAGATTCTGATCTTCCATATATCGGTAGAGTTCGTCCTCTAGCTGCAATGCATTTGTCCTTTTTTTGATTTTGAAGTAGTTCATGACCATTGCAAAGCAGGTCACATTACAAGATCCCCGAGGATTTTCTGCGTTGTTGAGTTGGTAGTGAAAGGGGACATTCAGCCGCTGGCTGGCAGGCAATCGAGGTGGAATAACGACTTTGGGCGGATCTGCTGGCGGGGTTGGTGCATTGCCACGGCTGTTTACTAGCTGAATGTGGGGCGTAAAAACATACCAGGTGTTAACGGGGGGATTGCCCAGCATTTGGTCCACTAGAGCCACCTTCCAATGGGACTTTCCAGCGGGTTTCCAAGAGTGAATTTCAAAACTCTGACCTGCCCGGACCGTCACCTTATCTTTTGCGGCAAGCTGTTTAGAATCAACGGCATACTGCTTAAAGACGGTGTCTTGTTTAACAACGAGTTTCATGGCAATGCTAATAGGGCTAAAGAATAAAAGTTGAGGATTCATGCAACGGTCACAAATGGGCCAAATAGACCTATTGCACCGTAGCCGTAGCTATTGTAGTCACCTCAGCGTAAATCGAGGCTAATTTTAGACCATGGACAAGAAAGCCCTGCGTAGACAAATCCTTCAAACTCGCCAACAATTGACAGAATTAGACTGGAAATCTTACAGCCAACAAATTGTAGAAAGACTCTTGGCCCAGTCTTGTTTTAAGCCAGGTCAGACGTTGCTGGCATACTTCAGTATTCGGCAGGAACCCGATTTGGTATCCCTTTGGACGAGTGAGGTGGGATCAGACCTTCAGTTTGGGTTTCCGCGTTGTGAGCAGGGATCGCACATTAGATGGCACCGTTGGCAACCGGGAGAAGATCTGGTTTCTGGGGCGTTTGGGATTTTGGAACCGATCGCGACTGCGCCGGAACTGCAAGCTGTGGATGTGGATTGGATGCTAGTGCCCTGCGTGGGCTGCAACCTGCAAGGATATCGATTGGGCTATGGCGGCGGATTTTACGATCGGCTCCTAGAAAAGCCAGAATGGCAGAGAGTGAAGACCATTGGGATCCTGTTTGAGAGTGGCTTGGTGGAAAATTTTGTCCCTGAACCTTGGGACCAAGCCCTGAATTATATCTGCACTGAAAAACAGTGGATTGCCTTTAATCGATAGGAAGGTAACGAGAAAAGGTTAATCAGTCGTTACGCATATCGACTATCCTTGGGAAACAATTCCAGCCTTAACTTGATAGGCACTGATCTCTAGCAAAACCTCAAGTTTTACTGACACCATGAAGCTATTTGTCTATCATACGCCTGAAGAAACCCCTGCCCTTAACACGGCGGACTGCTCAATTGTGATCGATGTCTTGCGCGCCACGACGACGATCGTAACAGCCCTAAGTGTAGGTGCTGAGGCCGTTCAAGTCTTTAGCGATCTCGATCGGCTGATGTCCGTCAGTGAAAGCTGGGACTCTACTAAGCGAATTAGGGCAGGGGAACGGGGTGGCAGTAGGGTGGAGGGTTTTGATTTTGGTAATTCGCCGCTAGATTGTAATGCCGAAAGCATGGGTGGCAAACGGCTGTTCGTTAGTACGACCAACGGTACTAGAGCCTTTCAGCGGGTTGAGGACTCGAAAACGGTGCTTGGGGCTGCGCTGATTAATCGTCATCAGGTGGTGCAATATTTACTCGAAGCCATGCCTGAAACCGTGTGGATTGTGGGAGCGGGTTGGGAAGGAACTTACGCCCTAGAGGATACGGTTTGTGCGGGGGCGATCGTGCATCTACTGGCAGATAAATTGGGGAGTCGCTTGGGTGATATTGCGGGGAATGATGAGACGATCGCGGCTGTTGCACTCTACCGGACCTGGGCCGACGATTTACCCGGATTGCTCAATCATGCGAGTCACGGTCAGCGATTGCTAAAGCTTGAGGCTCACGAGGACATGGCCTACTGCGCGACCTTGGATTCGGTGAGCTGTTTGCCGATTCAAAGAGAGAAGAGTGTGTTGGTAGCTAGAGCTTAGGACGATCGTTTGCCGCTCCTTCTCCATGCCTTTCTCTTCCCAACTTGTCATGGTTTGCATAATGGCCTCCTTTTGGGTCATGCCCATTGTATTAATTTCAGCCCTAGCGACTAAGGCGATTTCCAAGAATAAATCTACCTCGCTTCGTTGTTCGTCCACCTCGGAATGAATTCCGAGGCTCATAGCCCAAGTCCGTTGAAACGGACTGAAAGACCCAAGTGGTGAACTATTCAACCTGTTTCAACAGGTTTTAGCTATGAGCCTTGCGACTTTAGTCCAAGGTGGACCATCAACGGAGTCGGTAAACTTATTGTTAGAAATCGCCTTGTTAGAAATCGCCTAAAGTCACTAGGGCTTGAGGAAAATTTAAGCAAACATGCCATCTTTCCCTGTTCTTGCCGGAGTCCGAACCTGCTGAAACAGGGCTTCTAGGGCGATCGTTTGTGCTTGAACACCTTGACCATAGGTAAAAATAGAAGGCACATCTTCCGGCAGCGTCGGTAATAGTTTCGCCGCCACATAGGGACTACCGTAGAGAATCACGCCTTGCAACTGGTCAGTGCGAATCAAAAA
>JANMIS010000182.1:0-1110 GCA_031375925.1 Synechococcales cyanobacterium OTE_70_concoct_197_sub | reverse complement strand
GAAATTAACATGCGATTCGACCCAGAAGCTTGGTTGCTAGATCGACCCACATTCGGAACCTTGGCGACCATTTTGGTCCGGCCATTCAAAACCGCCCCATCGTGCCTCGTCGTGTTGTGTCATGGATTTGGTGCACCTGGTTCCGATCTTGTAGGCTTGTTCGAGGATATCCTTTACGAGCTTCCCGAGGACGTACCCAAACCCGCATTTCTTTTTCCAGAAGCACCCGTCGATTTGGGAGATGAGGGAATGCATGGTGCACGAGCCTGGTGGCGGCTCAACATGGCCCAGCTCATGCAAATGTCTGCGACAAACTCTTTTGACAAAATGCGAGACGCGGTTCCTGACGGAATCGATGATGCACGGGGGAAATTGTGCAACTGCATCAACGAATGCCTGACTCAACAGAAATGGCCCAACCTGCCCATCGTGTTGGGAGGGTTTTCTCAAGGCGCGATGCTGGCGGTTGATACGGCTTTGCGAGGGTCTGTCACTCCCGTTGTTGGCCTTCTTGTATACTCGGGCGCCCTTGTTTGCGAATCGCTTTGGCGAAACGCTGCTCTAGCCAAACCGCTCTCGGTACCCTTGGTCCAAAGCCACGGACAAGCCGATCAAGTGCTTCCCATCGCAACCGGGCGCTGGCTTCAAAAACTACTTTCGGAAGCGGGATGCGTCGGACCTCTTGTCGAGTTCAATGGCCCGCATACGATCCCAAGCGATGCCATAGAACGAACGGCCAAACTCTTGCAGTCCATTGAGGCTCCGTAATCAAAGCAGAACGGGACTCCCCGCTTCGTGTTACAATTCTGCATTACGAGTTTCCGTTGTTGCTATCCTTGAAGTCAGGAACCGCTGCGTTGTGAGCGTTATTGGACGATTTATTCAGATGATTGCCTTGCTTTGGTTCTTTGTACCCATCGCAAACGGAGACGACTGGCCGGTCTGGCGAGGACCTTCGAAAAACGGTGTATCCGCCGAAAAGAAATGGCAACACACTTGGCCTGCAAACGGCCCAAGTATCCGTTGGAAAACCGAAGTCGGAATCGGATTCTCCTCCGTGACTGTAGCCAATGGCCGACTCTACACGATGGGTAACTCCGACAACCAGGA
>JANMIS010000131.1:0-1778 GCA_031375925.1 Synechococcales cyanobacterium OTE_70_concoct_197_sub | reverse complement strand
TGGAAGAAGTCGTGCATGGTGCGGGGGGCTTGAAACATGGCTATTGTGGTTTTAATTTTGATTTTGATTTTTTAAGGATAGAGGTTTTGAGATGGGTGTGACGGGTGAACGATCGACGGGGGATGCTTTGGCGGCTGGTCGGTTCCAGGGAGTGCTGATTACGGAAGTGCCGGAGGAGCGCGAGGGACGGTTGGCGATTTTACGATCGGGTTTAGCTTTGCAGTACGACTTATACAGATTGGATTTGGCGGGGTCCGATTTGGCGGGGTCCGATTTGGCGAATGCGAAGCTGGTGGGTTGTGACCTGAGCGGGGCAAATTTGGCGGGGGCGAAGCTGGTTGAGGCTGATTTGCGCGGGTGTGATTTACGCGGGGCGAAGTTTAATGATGCGGATCTGAAGGGGGCTTGTTTGAGCCGATCGCGCCTGGAAGGGGCTGATTTGTCGGGAATTGTTTTTGATGAGATGAGAGTTGGGTTTGCTCGGTATGATGCTGAGACTGTTTGGCCAGAAGGGTTTGAGTGGCGTAAGTGTGGGGCGATCGGGCCTGGGGCGAGTCTGGCGGGGGCGATGCTGAATACGGTGGAGCTTGGCGGGGCTGACCTGACGAATGCGAATTTGATGGGTGCTTATCTTAGTGGGACAAATCTTAAAGGCGCAAACCTAGAGGGGGCAAGGTTAAGCGGAGCAATGCTGAGTAAGGCTTGTTTAATGGGGGCGTTTTTGAAGGGGACGCGGCTGAGTAATGTGGAGTTGGCGTTGGCGGATTTTCGCGGGGCGGATTTTTCGGGGGTGGAGATTGAGATTGTGGGTTCGATCGCAGGAGCAGATTTTTACCGGGCGCAGAATATGAGTGAGGGGTTGCGATCGTTTTTGTTGGGGCGATCGGCGGGGGAGTTGAATACAAGGAATTCGTTTACTAGGCGGACGACGAAGGAAAGCTTGTTGAATTGAGATGCGTTAGAGGAGGGGCCAGCCTTGTTTTAGGAGGGCTAGGAATGTGGTGTAGCCGGGGGACATTTCGACTTCTTCGGGTTCCATTAGGTCGGGGAATTCGGTGTAGACCTGCCATGGATCACTTTCTTGGCGGCGTAGATGGAGGATGGTTTCTACCGTGCCGGGGAGTTTCCATATCATTTGGCCGACGATCGGTTTTTCAGTTTCCATGGTTATTTGCTCTTCACCGGATTTGAAGGGGTTGGGGTGTAAGTGGGTTTGAAGGTGCCGTTCATTTTGGCGGTGAAGACGGCGTTTTCCAATAGGAAACTGACGAGGCTAGAGAGCGATCGTCCTTGCTGATTTGCCCAGTCTTCAAGGTCGATCGCGACACTGTCTGGAAGATTGCCGGAGACTTTAGTGGTCATAGGCTCGATGTCACAAGCTTTTAAGTTTCACTATGCTAAGAGCTTGGTTGCATATACGAGGAATGATCTACCGTATTGCGTTCTATAAGATCTAATACAGTCGCTGGTGGATCATTTTGAGCTTCGATCGGTAATGGCGGAGACGAGGCAATCGGGGTTTAAAGCAGTTCTTCAAGGGCGGCGGCGATGACTCGGTGGTCGGGGTCTTGGCGGAGTTGTTGGAGTTTGGCACTGGCTCGGGGGTGGTCGAAGTGGCGGAGGGCTAGGGCGACTTGGCGACGTTTGCGCCAGTCATCTTCGGTGGCGATTTCGAGGAGGCGTTCCATGACGGTGTGCTTTTGGGGGCTGTCGTGGAGGCTGCCCATGGCATCGATGCAGGCTTCTTGGACGGGCCGATCGTCGCCGTTTAAGCCTTC
>JANMIS010000079.1:0-1806 GCA_031375925.1 Synechococcales cyanobacterium OTE_70_concoct_197_sub | reverse complement strand
GGTCTTGGCGATGTTCGCTGCGTTGGCTTGGATTTGTGCGGCAACAAGACCAGCTTCTGCAGCTTTCTGGGCAGTGATATCGAAGCGAATCGAAACATATTTTTCAATTCTTCCATCGGGCCCGAAATGCGGAACAATAGTGCTATCAACCCAATAAAGTGTCCCATCCTTACTTCGATTGCAGACCTCACCCCTCCATGCTTTGCCAGCCGAAATTGCCCTCCAAACGTCGATCCAAAACGACTTGGGGTGAACTCCGGAATTGAGAATTCGATGATCCTGACCAATCAGTTCTTCGCTGGTATAGCCGCTTATGCGACAAAAACCTTGGTTGGCTTCAATGATGCATCCAGAACGATTGGTCACAGACAAGAGTGAGTGTTCGTTGAGAGCGGTTCGTGTTGCGTTGGTTTCACGCAGGGCCGCTTCAGCCTCGGATTTAGCGAGGACAAGTGCAAATTCAGATGATTTTTGGGACGTGATGTTCACATGTACCCCAAGAACCCTATTAGGCGATCCGTCAGAAAGTCGCTCCGTTACCTTTCCAGAGAACAGAACCCATTCAAAGGCGCCGTCCTTGCGCATCAATGGTATTTCACAATTGATTGCGTCGCTAACCCCTGAAAAGTGTTCGTGAATTGCGGCCCAAACTCGAGCGAGCTCGGAAGGTTTCAGAAGTCTCTCCCATGTGGAAATATGGGGCTCCAAATCTGTTAGTTGGTAACCTAACATCCTCGCCCACTCATCGTTAACAGTTAACTTGCCTGACGGAACATGCCAGTCCCATGTCCCTAACCGCGCGCCCCGAAGGATCGATTCAAAACGATTCAATTCGTTGAACTTGGCGGTTACGTCCCCGAAGCTTGCGATTACAGACAAGACCATGCCATCGCAATCGAAAATAGGCGATGTGCTAACTGAGATCCAACGTTTGCATCCATCAGGTGTTTGGATCCCGTGAACAAAGTCGGCAAATGGAACTCCTGTTTTCAGTGTAACACTTGCCGGAAGCTCCTCCCCTGGTAAGAGGCTTCCGTCTACTCGGATAGCACACCACCGTGGGTCTATTGGTTTTCGCCCTCGCATCTGATCTAGAGAAAGGCCAAGAATTCGTTCAGCCGCAGGATTCCCATCAACAATTTCACCGGACGAGTTGAGCTCAACGATTCCTTCGGCTACTGCCTGAAACGTTGACTTTAAGCGATCTCGCTCCAATTTTCTTGTTGTGACGTCACTTTCGATCGCGATGAAGCCGGTCAACTTTCCAAGCTTATCACGTAGTGGCTGAATATCGATTTCCAGCCAGTACTCGCGTCCGCATTTTCCGCGATTGAGGATCGTACCTCGATAGGGCTGCTCCGAATTGAGTGCTCTTTGAAGCGCTTGGATTGTTTTCTTAGCCGAGTTTAGAGACTGCAGTAGTTTTCCGGGAGATCGACCTATCGCTTCTTCAACCGAATACCCGGTCATTCGCGTAAAGCCTTCGTTAACCCAAGTGATTTTCCTCTGGGCGTCGGTAACGATCACGGCATTCGTCGTCAGTCTTGCGACCAAAGCAAGTCGTTCCACTTCCTCTCGAAGATGGAACGCAATCGCACTTTGCTTTGCTAACGACTTCATGTTGGTTACCGAGAAAGCAATGACAACCAAAGAGGCTGTTCCGATCAATACCGCCACTAGCGCGCAGAAACCCAAACTTGCCGGATTGACTTGATTCTCGCGAAGGTCATTCAGTAATGGAACCGACGAAGCGTTTGCCGCCGTAAGTGATGTAGCATTTTTCGAGGAGTCGGCCAAAAATCCTAT
>JANMIS010000069.1:0-5965 GCA_031375925.1 Synechococcales cyanobacterium OTE_70_concoct_197_sub | reverse complement strand
GCAACGATCGTCCCATTTACTGAGCGAAACCTCGCGTGTTTGTTAAACGACTAGAACTCACTAATTTTAAATCCTTCGGTGGAACGACTCAGGTGCCCATTTTACCTGGGTTTACGGTGATCTCGGGTCCTAATGGATCGGGTAAGTCGAATCTTTTGGATGCGATTTTGTTCTGCCTTGGGTTGGCGGGGTCTAAGGGGATGCGGGCGGAGCGGTTGCCGGATCTCGTGAATCAGGCGCAGAGTGGGCGCGGACGGACGGTGGAAGCAAGTGTGACGGTGACGTTTGACCTGTCGGATGACTTGGAGTTGCTCAAGGATGAAAATCCCGATGGGACGACAACGCAGGCGATCGTCCTGGCAAATAATGAGTGGAATGTGACGCGGAAGTTGCGGGTGACGCAGCAAGGGACTTATACATCTAACTATTTCATTAATGGCGAGTCCTGTACGCTAACGGATTTGCATGAGCAACTCAATCGCTTGCGGGTCTATCCTGAAGGCTATAACGTAGTGCTGCAAGGGGATGTGACGCGGATCATTTCGATGAATCCTCGGGAAAGGCGGGAGATTATTGATGAGCTGGCAGGGGTGGCGACCTTCGATCGCAAAATTGTGCAGGCGCGGGAAAAGCTGGATGCGGTGAAGGATCGCGAAGACCGCTATCGGATTGTAGAGCGGGAGTTGATGGATCAGCGCGATCGGCTTTCCCAAGATCGCACCAAGGCGGAGAAGTATAAGAAGCTTCGGGCGGAGATGCAGGAGAAATCGCAATGGGAGGCGGTGTTTAAGTTTCAGCAGTCACAGAAGCAGGTTGAAAAGATTTCGGGCCAGATTGCGCGCGGCGAAACTGAGGTGACGACGCTGACGCAGCAAATCGAAGCGTCGGAAGTTCAGATTAAGACGATCGGCGCTGAATTAGATGTTTTGAATGCCAAGGTCCGATCGCTGGGGGAAGCCGAGCAAATTGCCCTTCAGTCTCAGCTTGCCACCCGTGAGGCGGAGTTACGGCAGTTGGAGCGGGCGACGCTGGACTTACAGACGAGCGATCGGGAAACCCAGGGGACGATCGGACGAATTCAGGGAGAACTTGCAGAGCAGACGGCGTTACTGACAAAGGCTACAGCGTCTCAGGCGGCACTAGAGGGAGAGAATTTAAAGCAGGCGGTAGATGAACGTCAGACGGCTCAGGATGCGCTGGAAAGGGCACGGGTGGAGGCGAGTCAGTCGGCGGCGAGTGCGGAGGCTTGGGTGCAGGAGCAGACGGCGCTGCGGCATCAGATTGATAGTATTTTGTTGACATTGGAGCCGCAGCGCACTGAACAGGCGAGGCTGGTGGAACGATCGGCCCAACTTACAAAACAATTAGACGAGCAGACCCGATCGCGGGATGGCTTGGCGTTGCAGTTACTCGATCGCCGTGCAGAACAGGAGAGTTTGGGCGTAGACCTGACGCAGGCAATGCAGACGGTGCAGAACTTGGCGCAGGAAATTAGTGCGATCGATCAGGAATTACAGATCCAAAAAGATACGCAAACTCGATTGCAAAATGAACAAAAGGAAAAGCAACGAAAGCTTGACAAACTCGAAGCCCAAAAACACGCCATTCAAGAAGCGCAAGGAACCTTTGCAACTCAGGTAATCCTGGGAATGGAGCTATCTGGAGTTCATGGCCTAGTGGCGCAACTGGGTCAGGTGAGTGGGCAATATCAGCTAGCCTTGGAAATTGCGGCGGGCGCGAGGCTGGGGCATTTAGTGGTAGATGATGATTCTATTGCGGCGGCGGCGATCGAAATTTTGAAAAAGCAACGGGCAGGACGGGCGACGTTTTTGCCGTTGAACAAAATACGCGCACCACAAATTCCTGATGCTTCAAAGCTCAAAACATTGAATGGCTGTGTTGGATATGCGATCGACTTAATTAATTGTGATGATCAATATTGGGATGTGTTTGCCTATGTGTTTGGAGCGACGGTGGTATTTGAATCCATCGATCGGGCAAGACAGAATATTGGTAAGTTCCGCATGGTCACATTGGATGGAGAACTACTCGAATCCAGTGGTGCGATGACTGGGGGAAGCATTAGTAAATCCACGCTGCACTTCGGTTCGGGGCAGGCGCGGGAGTCATCAGAAGTGGTGAGTTTGCGCGCACGGCTAGCGGAAATTGATACGGTGCTGTTCCGCTGTGAAGATGCGATCGCGAAGGGAACGATTACGCACCAAAATAAAACAAAACAATTGATTGAAGCAAGACAAAAATATCGTGAGTTGGAAATCAATAATACGCAACTAACCAAAGATATTAGTCGCCTAGTTGAACAAATCGAATTGCTGACCCACCAATTGCAGCAGCAAACTATAGAAGGCACCGCAGCGATCGATCGATTGGTTTTCCTAGACCAATCGCTGCCACATCAGGAATTGCAACTAACAGAACTTCGCAGCGCGCTCGAAGCACTAGAGCAGTCACAAAATCATAGCGAATGGCAAGGTATTCAATCATCCTTACGTCAGCTTGAAACGGTATTGGCTGATAAAGAGAAGGCGCTGCGATCGATCGAGCAGCAGCTTCTAGAATTTAGCAATCAAAAACTGCGCTCCGAAGAACGCATTGAACAGGGTCAAATTCGTCTACAAGAACTCCGTGATCAGCAATTGAATGCCCTTCAGCAAATGGCGACGATCGATGCCCAAAAGCTAGAAATTAACGAGGCACTCACAGCCCTTCGAGCATCACTGACCGAACTAGACAAAACCCTCGGTGAAGAGCGCCACAAACGAGATGCCCTCGATCGTCAACTTCGCGATATCCAAACTCAGCGTCAACAGGCCGATTGGCAACGGGGCAAAACGACAGAGGGTTTACTCAGTTTGCGTCAAGACCTGGTGACGCTTCAGGAAACCCTGACAACGCAGGAACATGAACTGCCGGAACCATTACCGGAGATTCCCGAAGATGCATCGCGAGATTTGGCGGCGTTGCAGCACGAGATCCGATCGTTGCAAAAGCGATTGCAATCTATGGAACCTGTGAATATGTTGGCATTGGAGGAGTACGATCGGACGCAAGAGCGATTGCAAGAGCTAACGGATAAACTCACGACATTGCAAGAAGAGCGAACGGAACTGCTACTGCGAATTGAAAACTTTACAACGCTACGGGTACGCGCATTTAGAGAAGCATATGATGCGGTTGATATCAACTTTCAGGAAATCTTTGCAACGCTATCAGAAGGCGATGGCCGCTTGCAGCTTGAGGATGCTCAAGATCCCTTCAATGGCGGTTTGAACTTGATCGCGCACCCGAAGGGCAAGCAGGTTCAGCGTCTAGCGTCCATGTCTGGGGGTGAGAAGTCTTTGACGGCATTGAGCTTTATTTTCGCATTGCAGCGCTATCGTCCATCACCGTTTTACGCCTTTGACGAGGTGGATATGTTTTTGGATGGGGCCAATGTGGAGAAGCTGGCCCGCATGATTAAGCATCAGGCGACTTTGGCGCAATTTATGGTCGTGAGTTTGCGGCGTCCGATGATTGAATCTGCACAACGGACGATCGGCGTTACTCAAGCGCGTGGGGCTTATACGCAGGTGATTGGCATTCAGCTTGAGGCGTTGGCAGGGGCGAGTTAGGCGATCGGCTGAAAACGCAGTAAGATAAGCGAAATTCACGGATTAATCTCCCATTACCGGAATGTTCTTCCCTCAACCGCCCACTCCCGCCATCCAAATCGCTCAATCGGCGAAGCTGCAAGTCGTCTACCCTCCAGCGGCCCACAGCACAACTGCGAAACAAATCTTTTTGATTGGGTCAGCACCGATCGCGGGCGAGGTATTGATTAATGGCAAACCCATTCGTCGGAGTAGCGCCGGAAACTTTGGGCCGAGTTTTCCCTTGGTGATGGGTGAAAATAAATTTGTCATCGAGTACGCAGGACAATCCCAAACCATTGTCGTCACGAGAACAGCAGCCCAACCGGAAATTCCCACCAATGCCTTTGGTAAAGACTCACTTTATCCCACAGAACCGATCGCCCGCCTTCCCGGTGAATTGATTTGCTTAAATGCAATTGCCCCCGCCAATGCAAAAGTTACCGCGACGATCGGGTCGCAAACCCTTGATCTCGTTCCTGAATCCAGCATTGCAATTGCCGACAATCTCAGCATCCTCACCGGAAATCTCGAAGCCCAAACCGTAGCCGGACTGTATCGCGGCTGTTTACAAAGCAATCAAATCGGCAATCTTGGCGCACCGACCTATTCACTTCAATTGCCCAATGCAAATCTAATCAAAGAATCCGCAAAAGGCACGATCGAAATTCTCAACCCCACCACCTTAAAAACTGTTGCCGTCACCGCCCCTGCCGGAGTTGCCAGAACAGGCAGCAGTACCGAATTTGCCCGACTCACGCCCTTACCTCAAGGCACAAGCGATCGGGTGACAGGCAAAGATGGTGCTTGGTTACGGCTAGACTACGGGGCGTGGATTAAAGAATCTGAAACTCAAGTAGTTAGCCGAAGTGGAGTGCCGATCGAGTCTGTGGTGCGGGGCGTGACATCCCGATTAGCCAAAGATTGGACCGAGATTTTGATTCCTATGCAAAACTCAGTGCCGATTCAAATCAATCAAGTGGGCCAAACTATTCAACTCACGCTGCACCATACCAAATCTCAGGCCAGCGTCCAGCGCCTCGTAGACAATCCGATCGTCTCACACCTCACCTGGATCCAAACCAACCCTACAACACTGCAATACACCCTCCACCTCAAGACCCGTCACGCCTGGGGCTACAAGGTTCGCTATGAAGGAAATCGGCTAATATTAGCCTTGAGAAATCCGCCCAATTTAATGCCTAAATCCACACTCAGCGGGATCAAAATCCTGTTAGATCCAGGTCATGGGAGTTCTGAGGACTATGGAGCACGAGGCGGCGGCGGCATTCCTGAAAAGGATGTCACGATCGTCGTGTCAAAACTCCTGCGCGACCGGCTCATCAAGCGCGGTGTCACGGTGATTATGACTCGCGAAGGCGATGAGGATATTGGACCTAATGAGCGCGCTCAGTTGATTGCGAAGAGCGAACCGACGATCGCCCTCAGCCTTCACTACAACGCACTCCCCGATGACGGCGATGCTGAAAAGACCCAAGGAGTTTCCACTTTTTGGTATCACCCGCAGGCTCAGTCATTAGCCCAGTTTTTACATGATTACGTGACAACAAAACTCGATCGTAGGTCTGATAACGTATTTTGGAACAACCTTGCACTAACGCGCCCAACCGTTGCACCTTCGGTCATGATCGAGCTGGGCTATATGATTCATCCCGAAGAATACACTTGGATTACGGATCCGCTTCAACAGGAGCGACTAGCAGATACCTTAGCCGAAGGGATAGAGGTTTGGTTACGATCGCGATAGAAATTCACTAATAAAACATTCTTTTAATGATGCCAATGTTCAATAGAGTGCTATATTGAGAAAGTAATTGCTCTGAGTTCTCAATAATTCGTCATGCAAGTCTCTTCTCTCTCGTCACAGGTCGTCATTCAGAAGTATGGGTTTCTGATTATGGCTCCGATCGCCCTGATGATGCATGGAGCGTTGCTTTTGGTCCCCATGAGTCAGCAGCAGCAAGCTAAAGAGCCTGAAAAAAAGGAAGAACTTCAACCGATCGCAGCGATTGCTCAGCTTCCCCCGATCGCCACTTCTGCCAGTCCAATGCCGAAGCCAGTTGCAAGTAAAGCGCCGATCGTTCAAGCGCAGCAGCAGAGCTTTGTACCAGCCCCGATCGTGCAGCAGCAGCCTACCTCACAAACTCAGCCCACTCCCAAACAACCGACCTCAAGCTTCCCAACCCACCACTCCCCCCCCACCACAAAATAAGCAGGGGACACCACCAGTATTTACTGTCGTGACAAATAGCAGCATTTTTGGCGCTGTAGCCGGTACAACGCCGTGCCCGGGT
>JANMIS010001064.1:0-1209 GCA_031375925.1 Synechococcales cyanobacterium OTE_70_concoct_197_sub | reverse complement strand
GACATCATCGCCGAGATGATGGATAAAGACCCAAACAAACGCATCCAAACCTGCGCAGAGGTTGCTGCCAGACTTGAACCTTGGGCGATCGATTCATCCCAAATCACACAACCGCGGATGTCGCGAAGTCCATGGTCCGCCCCGCCCCCTCCATCGCTGGTGCCCGAATCACCCACCGGTGACGAGTTGGTTCAAGACGCTTCCATGAATTCAAACGACTCGATCCAATCGCAAAGGAGTCCTTCGGATAGGTTTTCCGATTCTCGCGGACTCCCCACCGATGGCCTGGCCCCACCAGCCAGCGACGAAAGCGATGTTTCCAAAGCCAAGACCCCAGCTAGCCATGCAATGGTGATCGGGCTGACAGTCGCAATTCTTTTGCCGCCGGCACTGCTCATCGGTGCTATTATCGGTTACTTAATCGCGATCAAATAAAGGCTCCCAGTTCGTCATGATTCGAGCGATTCTTTTCTTCTCTGGCCGCGTTCAAGGTGTCGGGTTTCGATATTCCACGTTAGAAATCGCCAAGCGCTTTGACGTCACTGGAACAGTCGAGAATTGCGACGACGGTCGAGTCAAAGTCGTCGTCGAAGCGGTAGCGGACGAAATCGACCGCTTTATCGAGGCCATCCAGACCTCCTCCCCTGGCCAAATCAGAGGCGTCGAGCGCTTCCAATCGGCACCCAGCCATGAGTTTACGAACTTCTCAGTCCGGCGTTAGACGAGTATCCTTTAGTCAGCTTCCAATTCTGTTTCCACCAACTCGAACTCAACGAAAATTTCATCATGCGAAAGCTATCTTCCGGCGGTGGTTGGCAAGCGATTCGATACACCTTTCGAAAAGGGATCGAATCGGGTGGATTGTGGAAACTATACCGAGCCCTTCGATCACGGAACGCTTGCAAGACCTGTGCGCTTGGGATGGGGGGCCAGCATGGTGGTATGGTCAACGAAAAAGGGGCGTTTCCCGAAGTCTGCAAGAAATCAATCCAGGCCATGGCTGCCGACATGCAGCCCGCAATCACCGCGGACTTCTGGGCCAAGCATCCGATCTCACAAATTCGCAACTGGTCGCCAAGACAATTGGAAGCAAGCGGGCGTTTGATTCAACCCATCTTGGTTGAGCATGGCCAAGAGAACTATCGCACGATAACTTGTAATGAAGCATTTGATCGAATCGCCACCAAACTAAAACAACTCGCAGCCGAT
>JANMIS010000991.1:0-1470 GCA_031375925.1 Synechococcales cyanobacterium OTE_70_concoct_197_sub | reverse complement strand
GTGGCAGGTGCTAAATTTCAGGATGGTTTCTTGATTATCTCGTTTTGAGATCTGGTTAGGCTTCGACTCCGCTCAGCCTACGATCTCCCAGCCTACGAGACCGAGGGGTGAGCGGAGTCGAACCCCGGCTGATAAGATCCATTAGCTTGTCTCTAACCCAAAAACCTCCCAAATCCCATGACTGACACCAAACCTGAAGAAATACAGCCCGAAGCCTCAAAAGCCAAGGACAATCGCTCTGCCCGATCGCGCCAAATGCTCGGCATGAAAGGCGCAGACGTAAAAGAAACCTCCGTCTGGAAAATAAGACTTCAACTCATGAAGCCCATCACCTGGATTCCCCTGATCTGGGGTGTGTTGTGCGGTGCAGCTTCATCTGGCGGCTTCACCTGGAGCTTTGAAAATGTAGCGGTGTCTTTGGCCTGTATGTTCATGTCGGGACCGCTACTGGCGGGCTACACCCAGACGATGAACGACTACTACGATCGGGAAATCGATGCCATTAACGAACCCTACCGACCGATTCCTTCTGGAGCCATTCCCTTACCCCAAGTACAGGCACAGATTTGGGTGTTGTTATTGGCGGGAATTGGCGTTTCCTATCTGCTGGATCTGTGGGCGGGACATACGTTCCCGATTATGCTGGCGCTGGCGATCGGTGGCTCTTTCGTCTCCTATATCTACTCCGCACCACCCTTGAAACTCAAACAAAACGGTTGGCTTGGCAACTATGCTCTCGGAGCAAGTTATATCGCTTTACCCTGGTGGGCGGGTCATGCGCTGTTTGGGCAGTTGAACTGGACCGTTGTGATTTTAACGTTGTTTTATAGTTTGTCGGGCTTGGGCATTGCGATCGTTAATGACTTTAAAAGCGTCGAGGGCGATCGGGCCTTGGGGCTAGATTCCTTGCCTGTGATGTTTGGGGTTGAGCGGGCCTCTTGGATTTGCGTCTTGATGATTGACGTGTTTCAGGCACTGATGGCGGCTTACTTAATCAGCATTCATCAAAACCTCTACGCCACGATTTTGATCTTGTTTATCATTCCGCAGATCACGTTCCAGGATATGTATTTTCTCCGTGACCCAATCAAAAATGACGTGAAATACCAAGCCAGCGCCCAACCGTTTTTGGTGTTGGGTATGTTGGTAACGGGCATTGCGTTGGGTCATTCGGTGCTTTAGCGATCGGGTTGTGTTTGGGGTTTGGCTTGCCGAACCCTAAACACAACGAAGAGGAGATCAAAACGCCAATTGTTTTCACTTTAATTTTTCAAAACTTTGACAAATTTCCGCTTCTCTTGAATACTTCAAAATAATGTCAATGACAATTTGCTACAGTTTGTAGGGTCATTTTGCTAGGGCCAGCTCTCATCTGAATCGACATTTAACAGGAATTTAAGCGTGGTTAAGTTCGGCTTTAATCGTTCCAAGTCACCCGATCCCGATTCTCCCGACGAATCGCACAAGTCT
>JANMIS010000949.1:0-3689 GCA_031375925.1 Synechococcales cyanobacterium OTE_70_concoct_197_sub | reverse complement strand
ATTCGGTCCGACCCGCGCCATTCCAATAAAAAACTCCCGCTATGGGAGAAATGGCTAGAACAGTCCACCATAAGGTTGACTGCTCAGGAGCGACGACATTCAGCACTAAGACAAAACATAAAGTGCCGACAACCGCCAGACCCGACAAGAAAAACGCCAAAAATAAACTGGGGCGAACATTTCCAACTAAGTTAACAAGATTCCGATCGCCTTCAATGCTGGTGACTCGATAGGCGCGATCGGCAAAGTATTGCTTGAGTTGGTCTAGCAACACCTCTGGAGTCTGCTGAGCCGCTAGTCGCACTGTCTCTGTTCGGTCCTTGACTGACGCACGAATGAAAAATAGCTGTCCGATCGTCAGCAACACCGTCAGAAGTAACGTCGAAATAATAACAGAGTCACCCATGGCAGTCTGCAATCCTAAAACTGACTATTCTTTATGCATAGTACAATGTTAAGAACCAAGACGATCGCCAAAATGGCCCAAGTCGATTCGGCGTCACTTCATCTGGAGATTGCAACCATCGCTTATGCCTTTGCAGCGGCATCCCGCTTTTTCGCAGCGTAGGTATCCCACAGTTTCGCTAAGTCTTGAGCTTGGGTCATCACCTCAGCGCGGATCTGATACATCCGACGCGGACGGCCCCGACCTTCCACCTTTTTCCAATATCCCGTCACCATTTCTTGATCTTCGAGGAACTTCAGGGCGCTGTACAGCACCGTATCAGACAAACGATACAGTGGGTACTCCGTTTCCAGAAGCTGGATGAGTTCGGTTCCGTAGGAGTCGCCTTTCAACAACACTGCGAGCACGTAGCACACAGCAAGTTCTTTGTTGAGATAGAAAGGAGGTGGATCCTTGAAGAACTGGTAAATATCTTCAAACTTCATAATGTGTGTCTTTGAGTGAGAAACAACAACTTTTACTAGACCTATCATCGTAATCTCTATGGCAAGTAAATTCCAGAGAGATGGATAACTCAGTGCAGCACATGCTAAAAAACTAACAAACCCTTCAAGGTATTCACGTCTCTCTAAGGTAAGAAATTTACCCTAGAAATGAAAAAATAGCCCAAATTCAGAGTAGTTTTCCTGACCCATAGCATCTAGCTCAGGATATCTTTCAGTTAGTCTTGCTTCTTGATATAACCCTTCCTACAAAAGAAATATCTGAGTATCTTCCTGGAAAAAATATCGAGGCTGTTTTTATTCTTCAGTTTAAACACTGAGCAGCGAAAGAATTGGGGCAGGTTTGGTCTAGACTAGACCTGCCCTCAGAGCAACTACAGCGGCTTGAACCCGATCGTCCACGGCTAGTTTATTCATGATGCCGCGAATGTGGGTTTTGACGGTGTTGGGGCTGAGGTAGAGTGCGTTGGCGATTTCGGGGTTGCTATAGCCTTCCACCATCAGCTTGAGGACGTCTAATTCTCTGGCAGAGAGCTGACCAATAGGCGTGGCGTTTGTAGGGGGCTTAAGATGCTCTATGACTCGGCGAGCAATCTGTGGGTCGAGGTAGACAGCGCCTTCTCGGGCAGCTCCGATAGCGGTGACTAGACGTTCGACTTCCGCTCCCTTCACACAATAAGCATCGGCTCCGCTAGACAGGGCGGCAATAATTTCCGTCTCTGCGGTGTGAGACGTCAAAATCACCACGCGAACATCGGGCAGCTTAGCGCGTATTTGCTGGGTGGCGGCAATGCCATCAAGCCGAGGCAAACCGATGTCCATCACAATCACGTCTGGCTTAAGCGACAGGGCTAGCTCTACCCCCGAATAACCATCGTTGGCTTGCCCCACAATGACAAAGGCAGGGTAGTCTTCTAGGGCTTGGGTTAGCCCTAACTGCATCATGGGGTCGTCTTCGACGATTAAAATTCGAGCAGGGGAAGCTGCATCAATGGGCATAGGTGGCTTAGTATAGAGGTTTTGAACGTTAAACAATTGAGAAGATGAAAGCACAAATCTATTGTGTGATCGAGAATGTGAAAACTGAAAGATAGCGCTAATTAGGACACTATTGTATGGCTAACCAAGCTGAGAATGCTCCCAATCCACCCAATTTAAAACAAGTTTCTAAGACCTTTCGCTGGGTGGGATGGATGAGCTTTTGGGTGCAGACGGTGCTGGCGATTATATCGGGCGTGATTTTTGCGTTTGCGGGGGTGGCGCTTACCATGGGCCGATCGGCGGCGGGCGAGGGTGCGACGAATCCGGCAACGGGGGGCGGTGTGCTCTTTGCGTTGATTAGTTTAGGGATATTGCTCTACGGAATTTATCAGTCTTTTAGCTATGTGCGATTGGGCCGAAGTCTAAAAGATCCTAATCCCAATTTGCGACCTAAGAAATCAGAGACGATTCGGTTGCTGTGGCGAAGTTTGACAATTCGTGGGGGTGGGTTGCTAATGGCGGTGGTTGCAGCAGAGGCGATCGCAGGCGTGTTGCTCGGGAAATCTTTTATGGCTGTGGGAGCTATTTTTTCGCCCGGTGCTCAGTTGCAGTTGATTCAACCGTTAGATATTTTTCTTGTTCTTGCGAACACTCATTTGATTACAGCGCACTTTATTGGGGTGACTTCCACGCTTTGGCTACTTAAACAAATTGATCCCTAAATTTTCTAAGAGTTCATTAAGACTTTATTATGAATGCTCCTGTTTCGTCTCAAGATTCTGCTGCAAATCCGTCTCAGCGTCCGCTGTTGGGAATTCTGACGGCGGTGTTGTATGGGCTTTTTACCTTGCTGCCGGATAGCAGTACGCTGATGGTTTCTTGGGTTTGGGTGTTGATTTGGCAGGTGACACTTCTATGTCCGGTGCTGTGGCTGATGCTTCAGACGTTGGCAGATGGGGGGCGATCGTTAGGTCGAGGCTTAGATTGGGTTGCGATCGGGGCGGTGGTAGTTATTTTGCAGTCAGGGATAACGGCAATGTTTCCGCAGCAGGCGAGGTGGGCGGGAATTGCGGCGCTTTGTGCGCTAGGAGGGCTTTACGCCTGTAATCACTATTTTCGCGATGCGGAGGCTAGAAGGCGAGTTTTGACGCTGCAAGGGCTGTTGCAAGTGGCTTTCATTCTGGTGAGTTTGGGGCTTTGGGCTTTTCAGACGTGGCTTCCAGAACTCGATCGGTTGCGCTTGCTTCAGCAGGAGACGGGGCTGGTGATGCCCTTTGGTTTTGAAACGGTGGAAAATCGCAACTGGGCACCGATCGGCCATCAGAACTATGTCGCAGGATATTTGACGTTGGCGATTCCGAGTTTGGTGGGGTTGAGTTGGAGCCGATCGGGATGGCTACGCTATTTTTTTGCCGTGGGTGCTGTGCTAGGCATGGTTGCGCTTTATACCACTGCGTCACGAGCGGGTTTGGTGGGGGTGATGGGGGTGTTGGGCGTTGCGATCGTTGCCCAAGGCTTTGGCCTCCAATTCAAATCCCTGCGTTTTTCTAAGGGGCAATGGATGGGGGGAAGTGCGATCGGCTTGGGTCTGGTTTTGGTGGCGCTGTTTGGCACGGGACGGCTCAGTGGAATTCTTAAGGCGACTTCTAGTGGCTATGTGTCTGGGGAATTTGCCTATCGGTTGATTACCAATAGTGTTGGCTGGGCTATGGGGATTCAATCGCCGCTCTATGGAATGGGTTTGGGTAGCGTGCCGCAGTTGTTCCAGAAGTTTCGGCCTTATTGGGGTGGGCGAGAAG
>JANMIS010000931.1:0-6158 GCA_031375925.1 Synechococcales cyanobacterium OTE_70_concoct_197_sub | reverse complement strand
GACCCCCGTTCACAAGAAACAATAGTACCGGGGTCTTTAGGGTTTGGCAAGGGGGTAAATATAAAAAACTATCTGACCGATCGACCTCTTCCCTTATCACACTCCTCTCAAACCGTCAGGAAGCGGCTGACTCCATCATCTTCATGTACCAAATCGTACTAATAATGAAAAAAGGGACGAAAATCTCTCCCGGCATGTTGGAATACACCAACACCATAAGTAAGAACCACAACCCGACACTAGAACTCGCTAAAAATCCTGCCATGGAATCCTCCTATAAGTAACGATCGCCCACATCCACTGCCAACCAATTGCTCAATCGGTTACGTAATTAGAATTACTGACATTCGATCGCTTGTCCGGCCAAATCACCTGAAGATCCTATAAAGTTTCAGTAAAGATACGCAGAATATTCTCCTAGATGGATACCAAATTTATTCCGTACCTCTGTAGAGAGATTCTAATTTGCTCGTGGAATAGAGTCCTCCAATGGACAAAAAGCGTATTTTAGGATCGTTCGGGAGGGCGCTACAATTTCTAAGAGAATTTCGAATACTCTTGAAAAACTTGAGTACAACGGATTTTCTAGGCGTGTGTTCAGAAGTGGAGGCTGTATGAAACGACAAGGCATATCAATCAATCAGCAATGGACGGGACTCTTGACCGTTCCGGATCCTGACCGTCCCGAATTTCGCAAACTTCCCATAAATTTTCGGCAACTCATCCTAAGTATTTTGGCCGTAGGCTTAGTTTCTTGTTCCGCTGCTAAGCCCCCCGCAACGCCTAGCGTTGAATCGACTCCGATCGTCGCCCCAACGCCCAGCCCAACGCCTAGCGTATCTCCCAGTCCCAAGGCTTCAACTCGCCCTTCTAAGGAGAGTTCGAACCTAGATGCTCCTATTGAAAATCGAGCCGAACCTGAAGGCAGTAGCAACAGCAGCGGAGCGGTAGAAGAGGCCCCAGTCACCAAAAACAAAACGATCGTAGCCCCAGCAGAAAAGCCGCAACGGACCGAAAAACCAGCCCCAGCTATTGAACCCGAGGCTCCCGTGCCCCAGCCGCGTGAAATTGCCCCGGCTCCTGCTGCTGCCCCCAAAGCGCCTAAAGCGCCCACGGCTCCCGCGCAGTCAGATGATCCTGAACCTCCCGCGCTCTAGCATCGTCATTCCCAGAATCGTAATGATGGGATTGAACTACGCCTAAATTGCGTCTAAATTGTGAAAGTTTCAACAATTTTGCCGAGATTTCATACCACCATCGAAGGAAAATTCAGTAGACTCACTAACAAATTCATGATGTCCTAGGTTCCCCTGAGGGAATGATGAGGCCAACGGATCTGATTTGTCAGGATGCGTCCAAGCTCATCAATCAATTTGGTGAACTTAGGTATGAGTCTGTGAATTTTTGTTTTAAGTAAGGACTGAGTATTCGATGGTGGTCCCTGAAAGCCGATTGTGTTGTCGATTAGATGGATTAAGTCAAAGTGAGCGATCGCAACAGCGATCGTCTAATTTGCAGGACTTGGGATTGCTGGAAAGTGAAGGGATTCCCCTCTTTGAAGAATTGGTGCAGACTGCTGCTCACTTTACAAAGATGCCGATGGCGGTGCTAAGTATCATCCATGACGATCGAGAGCGACTCAAGGCTACTTTTGGGCTGGCCCACTTAGGGTTGATGAATGACCTGATTCGATCGCGATCGATTGATGTGATTGATTCCTACAGCACTCATGTGGTCGATAGTCATCAAGCGCTCGTGATTGAAGAGACTCACGAGCATCCGGCTTTTGAGCAAAGCCTTTTGGCTCAAGCGTATGGCATTCGTAGCTACGTGGGGGTTCCGTTGGTAACGAGTCTGGGGCAGTACGTTGGAGTGCTGTCGGTCTGGGATACACAACCTCGAACCTTTGGGTTACGCGAAATTGAATTTCTAATGATGACGGCTCGTTTTGGGATGAGCGAGTATGAGCGTCTTCAGGGATTGCGTTTGATTCCCCGATCGGCGATCGTGGCCCTCACCGCTCCCCACTCAACTCCTACGGAAGAACCGAGTCCGATCGCTGATGGGAGTGATTCGTCGATTCCCTTGAAGTTCAAACTCGTAGCCCACTTAACCCAAGAGTTACGCACGCCGCTCACCTCTGTCATGGGGATGGCGAGTGTGCTCAATCGGGAAATCTATGGTCCCTTGACCGTTAAACAGCGGGAATATCTGGGGATCATTCACAACAGTGGTGAGTACCTGTTGTCCTTGGTTAAAGAAATTTTGGAATTGTCGCAGTTAGATCTAGAGCAGCAGGAACTGAACTTGAGTTCTGTGGATGTGGAGATGCTCTGTCAGCAAGCGATCGTAACGCTACAGCAAGCAGCCCAGCGCCGTGAACAGGAAATTCGGCTGACCATTGAACCGGGTAACCGTATTTGGGTTTTGGATAAGGAAAAGATGCGGCAGTTGCTGTATCACCTGATTTTTAGCGTGGTCCAGGCTTCGAATGCGGGGAGTATCGTCCATCTTCATGCCGCCAATAAGGTAGCGGGCCTTCGATTAACGCTATGGGTGACCCATCCCTGCTTAGAGGGCGTTGGATTTTCTCAAGGCGTCAGCCTGTCGGGATTTGAGGAGGAGATGTATGAGTCTGGCGATCGATTGGGGCTGATGTTGGCTCCCAATTCAGGGATGCAGAGTCCGGAAGTGGGGATTCAGGAGTCGTTGGCGCTGAATTTAGGCTTTCTGCTCAGTCAGCAATTGGTGGGACTGCACGGCGGCGAAATTAAGGTTCAGGGGCATGCGCTCTCGGGCTATCGCTACAGTATTACAGTGCCTCGTTTGACGGTTGAGGGTTGATGCTTAGAGGGTTGACGCTTAAGGGAAGAGTGACGGTAAAGCGGGTTGCTTGGGGCCGACTGGTCACGACGATGGTTCCTTGATGCTGTTCGACGATCGTGCGAGTAATGCTGAGACCTAGACCGTTACCTTCCCCTTTAGCTTTCGTCGTGAAAAAGGGTTCAAAGATTTTGTCTTGGATGGTTTCGGGGATGCCTTTTCCGCTGTCGGTGAAGGCGATTTCGACTTGATGGGCATCTTTTTGCTGGAGAGAAATTCTTAAGATTCCTTGAAATTCCATCGCGTGAAGGGCATTGTTGATCAGATTGCTCCAGACCTGATGTAAGGCATCGGGAAAGCCCCAAATTTTGGGGACTGTTTGGTAATCCCGAATGACTTCAACGCCATGGCGCATTTGGCTGCGATAAAGCGTTAAGACTGTTTCTAAGCTCTCAACCAGGTCTGTTTCTACGGTTTCAGAGGGGTCCCCGGCATAGGCATAACGCCGCAAAGCTTGAACGACGGTACTCGCCCGATCGACCGCAGAAAAGGTCATTTGGTTAGCGCGGTAGAGTCCGGTGAAGCCGTAGATCATCCGGCAAATCTCCAGGGCGTTTGGGGCTTGGAGGAGTGATTGGTAAGGGGAAACATCTTGGTGAATGCCGCTATCGATTAGGAGGTCGGCAATATCCAGTGCAGGGCTGATCTGGTGGGTGTCGAGCTGTTGGATGAGTTGTCGTCTTGCGATTCGACGATCGAGGCTTGAGGACTGTAAGACCCAAGGGGTGCCACTAAGCGCAACTTGGATCATTTCCATAAGGCTGAATTGTTGAGAATTAGATAGCTGACTTAGTAATTTCGGAAGGGCGAAAAAATCAGGGTTGAGGAACTCGTCAGTGGCACTGGCGGACGATCGAATGACGCTCAAGGGCGTGTTCATTTCGTGAGCCATGGAGGCGACTAACTGACCTAAAACCGCCATTTTTTCTGAAATGACTAGGTGAGTTTGGGTCAGGCGCAGTTGGTGGAGCGTTTCGGAAAGCTGGGTGTTTTGCTGTTGAAGTTGCTGCTGAAGCGATCGTAGAGCAAGGTGGGTTCGGACTCGGGCTAGGAGTTCATCGGGGTGGAAGGGCTTGGTAACGTAGTCGAGACCGCCGACGTGAAAGGCTTTAACTTTGTCAGCGATGCCATCGGCGGCACTGATAAAAATGATGGGGATATTGGCTAAGTCAGGATCTTGCTGAAGGTACTCACAGACGCTGTATCCATCAAGATCTGGCATCTGAATATCTAACAAAATCAAGTCTGGCAAGATGGAAGCGTTGGATTCTAGTGGGGTTGTTGAACTTTGGGTTGTTGAACTTTGGGCTGAACTGACGTAAGCGATCGCTTCTAGTCCGCTGCTGGTGATAGCAGTCTGGTAGCCTTGAGCGTCCAAAATATTTTTTAGTAAAAGTTGGTCGGTGAGGGTGTCATCAACGACCAAAATATGAAACGTTGACATAGGCTTAATCGGTCTATGGCGTTATGTTCCTTCGTCTTCGACATTCTAGGTTCCGGACATGGTTTACGATGCCCCGAACCTAGCGTCACATGACCCGTTATCCTATCGCCAAGAGCGATCGAGCAAAGGCAATTGCACTGTCGCGATCGTCGATTTTCCCTTCGGCCTTGGCGATTTGCAGAGCTGACAGTAGACGTCCAATCTGAGGACTGGGCGGCAGGTTGAGGCTTTGCATTAGGTCTTGACCCGAGAGAATGGGTACGGGATGAGCGATGACATCTTCGGGATCTAGAAATCGGTTCATTAATGCCCGTAACGCCGTCATATCAATGCCAGTGGCTAGGGCGCTAATGAAGAGTGCCGGGAAGACAGGTCCAACCTGTTGAAACAAGTGATATTGGGCGCGCCGATCGTCGGGATGCTCTCGCAGCAAAGTTTGCAGTTGTGGGAGAGTGCGCAGAACGGTTAGGGCCGCATGGATTTCCGATCGGCTGTATTTCAGGTCCCAGAGCTGAGTTTCAGCGAGGCTCAGGTTATGGGGAACATTTACATTGGGCAGAAGACAGGTCAGCTTGGCGATGGTAAGCCAGCTTCTCAGACTTCCAGACGCCTCAATGACTTTGCCCGCTGAATCGGGTTGTTTTTTGTGTCCTTGTTTCGGTTGGGTGCGAATATGTTGACGGATCAAATCCCGAGCTAATGGCCAGTCCGATCGCAGTTGTAAAAACAGCGCATCTAGCCGTTCGAGGGTATTCATGCTCTCAATGGTTGAATGTTCAAACCACTTCTTAAGCAAGCCCGCATCCCAAGCCGCTCGAAGCTGGGCGGTGCCTTTAACAGAACTCAGCAGATAGTGAAACTCGGACTGTACTCGCTCGGCGGCGATCGTTTGCAGCGCGGGGGCTAGTTGACGGGCGGCTTCAGCGGTCGCGGGATCCATCGTGAATCCAAGCTGGGCCGCTTGCCGAAACGCCCGCAATAGCCGCAGGGGATCTTCTTCTAGGTTTTCGGCAGCAATCATCCGCACGATGCAGCGCTCTAAGTCGAGGCAACCCTGCAACGGGTCGAAAAGTTCTAAAGTGTGGGGATTGTAGGCGATCGCATTCATGGTGAAGTCCCGTCGCCGCAGGTCCGACTCTAAGGAATCTCCAACTTGTTGAGCAAAGTCTGCTGTGCCCTGTCGAAAGACGACCCGCGCAATCTGTCGCTCCGCATCCAGCAAGACAAACCCAGCACGGTAATGACGGGCGATCGTTTCCGCCGTCTCTACCGCGCCCTGGGGCATCACAAAATCGAGATCTAAGTAATCTGAATGTCGTTCTAGGAGTGCATCTCTGACGCTTCCCCCGACTAAATGCGTTGCGGGAGGTAAAAATGCAATATCGAAAGGCCATGTCTGCGGCGATAGCGCAGAAGACCCGAGTGTGTGTTCTTGTAAGACGGTTACGCGCTGTGCCAAAGCTACTATGCCCTTCTGAAAACTATAATAGAGAAACCCTTTGTAAGGGAGCGATCGAATTCGCCTGAGTTAGAGTATCAAAAAAGAACCCTAGAAAAGACGGCTATATTTAGAAAAATCTCTCCGTCTATTTTGTGACCCAAGCTCCGATATCCATTCCAATTTAACGTTCCCGCGATCGTCGCGGATCGAATCCCTGGTCACTCTTAACAACTGATTAATCATTTTATCAGGAGGAAATTGCGATGTGTGTTTGTATTCACTGTCACTATGTCGATCGGTGCCTGACCTACCATGCCGTCGAAACTCAGCATGAGCAGCAGCATCTCACCGAAAGTCCGAGTTTTGAGCCTGTGGAGCCGAGCATTAATG
>JANMIS010000910.1:0-1608 GCA_031375925.1 Synechococcales cyanobacterium OTE_70_concoct_197_sub | reverse complement strand
CGCCGTAAAGCGTCATCAACCGTTCACCTTGCACCAATCCATGAGTCGCCAACAGTTCATACAACCATTTCTGAGTCGCTCGATACTCTGTAAAAATAATCACCCGCTCACAGCACCACTGACCGTCTGGTCGCAAATGTGTTTCTAACCAATTCAAAAATTCTCGTGCTTTTGTATCCATCCGAGCCGAAGCCTGCTGTGCCCATTCTTTCATCTGCTGGATCAGAGATTCCTCTTGTGCCGTTAGTGGCCGAAACAACTGACTACTCTGATCGATCGAATCTTCTGTCATCGACTCAAACCAAGCATCATCTGCAAACTCCTCCTCAATTTGCTCTAACTGTCGCCGCAAAATTCCTTCCACCGGGCGACTGCGTAATCCGCCTTTCCGACGTTGAGAATGAACCAGAGAAGATTCATGCTGCGCCAATGTGGTTGCAAAAGCTTGAGGCGAGGAGAACAATCGCTTTTTTAATAGTTTTAAAACAAACTCTGTCGCATATTTTTCAACCCCATCGATCGCACCTGTCGTCCGTAATTCTGTATATTCCCGCAAGGCTCGATGCACCTGTCGTTCCTGATTCGAATAATCCACCGAGATCGACTCCAACTGTCGCACCGGAAACAACGGCGACCCATCCCAATTCTGCATCTCCTGTTTCAACCGTCGCACCATCACCACCTGAAGTTGCTTGCGATCGGGACTGACTCCCCGTGCAAATCGTTGATTATCCAACAGTTCTAGTAATGATGTAAAACTCTCTGGATAACCGTTATGCGGCGTTGCGGTCAAAAATAATTTATGTTCAAAATGCGGCACCAACATCCGAATTGCCGCCGTCCGCATCGAATCCATCGCATATTTCCCACTCCCCGAAGGCGCGACATTATGCGCCTCATCCACAATCAACAAATCAAACCGCCGTGGGTACACCGCTTCCCCTTTAGCAGGTAACAACTCTCGAAATAGCCGCATCGGACGATCGCGCTTCAAAAAATCAATCGACGTAATCAACCGGGGAAAATGCTGCCATGGATTGACATGAATCCCGCGCGATCGGCGCAAGTCCTTCATCAACTCACTATCCACAATCCGAAAATCTAGCCCAAACTTATCCCGCATCTGGTCGCGCCACTGAATCTGAAGCGACGAAGGACAGACAATCAAAATTTTCCGACACCGATGCCGAATTAACAGTTCCTGTGCCACTAGCCCTGCTTCAATTGTTTTCCCTAAACCCACATCATCCGCTACCAACAAATTCACCCGTGGCATCTGAATAGCGCGCACGACCGGATCAAGCTGATAATCCTCAATATCAATTCCACTCCGAAAGGGCGCTTGCACATTCCGAATATCCGCTGAAGATGCCGCACCCCATCGCACCGCATCTAAAAAAGCATCCAATCGCCCCGGCTCATCAAACCCTGTCGGCTTTGGCAAATCCACTCGTTCATAAATATAGGCTCCAGCCTCCACCTCCCAAATCGTCTGCAACTCCTCTCCCAAGGCATCATCTTCGATTGAAGCAAGAGAAACTAGGTGCTGTGCGGTTTCCAATGCCTGAACCATCGGACTTGATAACGATCGGGTCTGCTGAATATCCG